>JAFYBI010000065.1 GCA_017540285.1 Clostridia bacterium
ATGGCCCTGAGCTCGCGCACGAGCTGCCAGGAGTTGAGCGCGTCCATGAAGTTGATGTAGCCGGGACGGCCGTTGAGCACCCGGATGGGCAGCTCGCCGCCGTCCGGCATAAAAATCTTTGCCGGCTTCTGGTTGGGGTTGCAGCCGTATTTCAGTTCCAGTTCCTTCATCGCTCAATCCCCCAGATTCTTGTTGAAAATGCGCACCGCGCCGTTCACGTTCGTATAGAGCGAGACCTTGTTGTCCGGGTTCAGGGCCGACCAGACGGCCTCCGGCTCCGGCATGTCGATCTCGATGGGCTCGCCGGAAAAGCTGGGCAGCGGATTCCCGTCGCCCTGATAGGTGCTGATGAAGTAGCCCTTCCCCGCTTCGCAGCCCTCGTAGGAGAAGAATTCTCGCAGGCAGCGCCCGCCGCAGCGCTTGAGGATCGACAGCTCAAAGCTGCCGTCGTTTCGAAGAATGGCGGAGATGCGCGGGGTCCAGTTCGGCTCGGCCGGCTCATATTCGCGCGTCATCAGCGCCTTGCGGAACGAGCCCATGTCCCGGATCGTGTCGGTCTGGTCGCCGTTCGTGACGACGAGGCCCATCGGCGTGCGCCGGACCGGGTGATAGATGATGAGCGAGGGGTCGCGCAGCTTCGCCGGGTCGTGCGCCTCGGTGCGGATGCCGTCCTCGGTCTCGACAAAGACGCGGTTGCGGCTGTTTTCGCTGCGGCCCATGATGAAATAATACACGCTCCGCTTCCCGACCGCGATGCCGCGTCCGGGATAGGAATTCGTGCGCAAAAGCTCCAGAAAGTCCGTCATGTCGTCGCTCCCTTCCGATTGTTCACAATATCCGCGCTCACCTGTTCCGCCGCGCGGGGCAGCAGGATCCACTCGGCCTGCTCCATGACGCGGCGCTGCAGGGTCTCCGGCGTATCTCCCGGCTCGATCTCAACGGCTTTTTGCGCAATGATCTGGCCGCCGTCCGGGATCTCGTTGACAAAATGCACCGTCGCGCCTGTGACCTTGACGCCGTAGGAAAGCGCGGCCTCATGCACGCGCAGTCCGTAATAGCCTTTCCCGCAGAACGACGGGATCAGCGAGGGGTGGACGTTGATGATCCGTCCGGCCCATTCCGCGGTGAATTGGGCGGTGAGGATGCTCATGAAGCCGGCGAGAATGATGAGCTCGACGCGGGCTTCCTTCAAGGTCCGCGTCAGCGCCGCTTCAAAGCCCGCCTGTCCGCCGCAGTCGGTTTTCGTCAGCGTCAGAGCCGCGATGCCGGCGTTTTTTGCCCGCGTCAGCGCGTAGGCTTCCGGGTTGTTGGAAACGACAAGGACGATCTCGCCGTTGCGGATCACCCCGCTTTTCTGCGCGTCCAGAAGCGCCTGGAGGTTGGTGCCGCCGCCGGAGACCAGCACGGCGATGCGCGCCTTTTCGGCGTTCAGCATATCTGCACCCGCTCCTCTCCGGCAACGATCTCGCCGATCACGTATGCGTCCAGGTCAAAGCCGTTCAGGGCCGCAAGAGCCTTGTCGACGGTCTCCTTTGAGGTGATGAGCGCCATGCCGACGCCCATATTGTAGGTGTTGAACATGTCGCGCTCGGAAATGCCGCCGGTCTTCGCGATGAGGCCGAAGATCGGAAGGGTCTTTACGGCGGACTTGTCGATCTTCGCCGAGCAGCCGGCGGGGAGGGAGCGGGGGATGTTCTCGTAGAAGCCGCCGCCCGTGATGTGGGAGACGCCCTTGACTTTGACGGCGTCGAGAAGGGCGAGCATCGGCTTCACGTAGATCTTGGTCGGGGTGAGCAGGACTTCGCCGAGGCTTTTCCCGCCGAGCTCCGCCACCGGCTTTTGGATGTCCGCGTTTTCGATATCGAAGACCTTGCGCACGAGGGAGAAGCCGTTGGAGTGGACGCCGGAGGAGGGAAGGGCGATCAGGATATCCCCGGGCTTCACGGTTTCCTTGTCGATCACCCGGTCCCGGTCCACGATCCCGCAGGCGTACCCGGCGAGGTCGTATTCGTCTTCGGGATAGAAGCCGGGCATTTCCGCGGTCTCCCCCCCGACCAGAGCGCATTCGCCCATCACGCAGCCGTCCGCCACGCCGGAGACGATGGAGGCGATCTTTTCGGGCACGTTCTTCCCGCAGGCGATGTAGTCGAGAAAGACGATGGGCCGCGCGCCGCAGCAGACGATGTCGTTCACGCACATGGCGACGCAGTCGATGCCGACGGTGTCATGCTTGTCCATGAGAAAGGCGATGCGCAGCTTGGTCCCCACGCCGTCCGTGCCGGAGACCAGAAGGGGATGCTTCACGCCGTATTTCTCCATGACGAGGCCGAGGTCGAAGATCCCGCCGAATCCCCCGATCTTGTCGCAGACGCCGTCGATCACGGTGCGGGCGATGTGCTTTTTCATCAGCTCCACGGCGGCGTATCCCGCGGTGATGTCCACGCCGGCGTTCTTATAGGCTTCGCTGTAGCTTTTCATATCGGATTCCTTTCGATGAAGTACTGGATGGAAAACAACGAACGCGCAGGGGACTCGGTTCGGATCCGTCTGCGCGGGGAAGGATCAGAGTTTTTCCTGTAAAGCCGCGTCCTTCGCCATGACCTTTTCGGCTCCCGCCTTTCTGGATGCGGCGAGGGCTGCGGCGAGGGAGTCGTCGGAGAGGGCGAGGATCTCCACGGCGAGGATGGCGGCGTTGGCGGCTCCGTTCATGGCGACGGTCGCGACGGGGATCCCGGTGGGCATCTGCACGGTGGAGAGCAGAGCGTCCAGTCCGTCGAGCATACCGCCCTTGACGGGGACGCCGATGACGGGAAGGGTGGTGGCGGCGGCGCATACTCCGGCGAGATGGGCGGCCATTCCGGCGCAGGCGATGATGACGCCGAATCCGTTCTCCCGGGCCGATCCCACGAAGGAGGAGACCTCGGCGGGGGTGCGGTGGGCGCTCATGACACGGGCCTCAAAGGGGACGCCGTATTCTTTCAGAACGCCGAACGCCTTTTCCACGACCGGAAGATCGCTGTCGGATCCCATAATGACGGCAACTTTTTTCATGCGAATGCTCCATTCTCCGCCGCGCTGTTTATGCGGGAGGTGCGGCGGTCGTCCCCCGGTCAGGATGAAAAAAGGCACACGTTCCCCGAGGAATCGTATGCCCAGACGGTCGGCTTGTCCGCTTTGCGCGGCGGCTTTCTGCTTCACGCGGTCGATTCCGCGGAACAGCCCGGAGGCGGTCCCATCCGTCAGTCACAGAAAGCTGATTTTCTTTATTATACCGGAAATCTCCCTCCCCGTCAAGTCCCGGAAAAGAAAAAATCCCGTCTCATTCCGGCGGGTTTTGGTGCAAATCAACGTCCGCCCCCGATTGTCGCTGAAAATGGCAAGAATCCCGAAACGGCTTGACAATCCCGGTCCGAAATGATACAATACGGACAGAAAGAAGAACCGGCAGTGAGGAAGGAGATTTTATGATTTACAGAAGCGAGAGGGGCCTTTCGGACGACAGCATCCGATACGCCTTACAAGAGAATCTCGGGAACACGGAGGCGAAGAAGATCCTCGTGATCCCGCCGGACTTCACGCGCATGTACTCGGGAGCCGGGATCATCACGGCGGCAATTTTCGATCTGCTGGGAGACCGATGTGAGATCGACGTCATGCCCGCCCTCGGGACCCACGCCCCCATGAGCAGGGAGGAGTGCGAGACCTTCTTCCTCGGCCGGGTGAAGTACGAAAACCTCATCGTGCACCGCTGGCGGGACGATGTCGTGAAGCTCGGCGAGGTCCCGGCGGAGTTTGTGCGGGAGGTCTCGGAGGGACTGGTGGATCAGGCCATAGACGCGGAGGTCAATCACCGGCTCGTCGACGGCGGATACGATCTGATCCTCTCCGTCGGACAAGTGGTGCCCCACGAGGTCGTCGGCATGGCGAACTATTCGAAGAACATTTTCGTCGGCTGCGGCGGATCCTCCATGATCAACTCCTCCCACATGCTCGGCGCGTTCTACGGCCTCGAGCGGATCATGGGACGGGACTTCTCGCCCGTGCGCCGGGTGTTCGACTACGCCGAGGAGCATTTCCTCCGGGACCTGCCCATCCTCTACATCCTCACCACGACCACCAACACCGGGGACAAGACGAACATCCACGGCCTCTACATCGGGCGGAGCCGTGAAAACTTCGAGGCGGCGGTGGCCGACAGCCAGAACCGGAACCTCATCACGGTGGACGAACCCTTCAAAAAAGTCGTCGTTTACCTCGATCCCCGGGAATTCCACTCCACCTGGCTCGGGAACAAGGCGGTCTACCGCACGAGAATGGCCATCGCGGACGGAGGAGAGCTGATCGTCCTCGCCCCCGGAGTGGAGAAATTCGGCGAGGATCCCGAAAACGACCGCCTGATCCGCAAATACGGCTACGTGGGCCGGGAGCGGGTCCTCGAACTGGTGAAGGAGCACCCGGATCTCTCGGAAAATCTGTCCGTGGCGGCCCACCTCATCCACGGCTCCTCCGACGGGCGGTTCTCCGTCACCTACTGCACGGACCCGGCTCTGCTCACGGAAGACGAGGTCCGCGGGGTGAGCTTCGGCTGGATGCCCTATGCGGATGCCGCCGCGAAATACGATCCCGCGGTGCTGAAAGACGGATGGAACACGGTGGACGGCGAGCGGATCTTCTACGTCAGTAATCCCGCCCTCGGCCTCTGGAAAAGACAGGACAACTGACGGGCGGTGATCGGAATGGAAGAACAAGACCTTCGACGGATCGACCTCCACACCCATTCGACCTGCTCCGACGGAGCCATGACTCCCCGGGAACTGGTGCGGCACGCGAAAGCGTCGGGACTTTCGGCGGTGGCGGTCTCCGACCACGACACGGCGGACGGCGTGAAGGACGCGTTGGACGAGGGGGAAAAAATCGGCATCGAAGTGATCCCCGCCATCGAACTCTCGGCGAAATCCGCCACGGAGACCCACATCCTCGGCTATTTCATCGACCCGGATTCG
>JAFYBI010000066.1 GCA_017540285.1 Clostridia bacterium
CAGATCCTCTCCTCCATGGGAAAGATCGCGGAGGGGACGTCGGGGGCGATCTCGAAGGTCTTCTTCGCCGCGGGCGCCGTGCTCACCGCCGTCAAATTCGGCGCGACGTGGTATGAGAACGGCGACTTCACGGGCGCGCTCTGGGACAACGCGGCGGACATCGGCGTGCTTGCTCTGGGGGGGATCTCCCTCGCGACAGGCGGAACAGCCGGGGTTGCGGTCGGGATCGTCGCGGGGGCGCTCTGGGCGGTGACGGCAATCGGCGGAGTATACCAGAATTATGACGCCGACCGCATCACGGCTCTGCGCAACGGACATTACGACAACGACACCCAGCGGGCCTACATGTACTTCACCAAGGGCTACATCTCCTATTCTGCGCAGGCGGAGCAAAGCGGGAAATGGCCGGGCGGGATCGTTTTCTCGCAATTCCCGGAGAAGATGCAGAAAACGCGGGACTACATTTTCAACACCTATAAGACCAACGGTTTCTCCGACAGCGTGGCGTTCGGCAATCCGCAGTACGACCCGCAGCTCTCGCGCTGGAAGACGTATCTCCGGGTCAAGGCGTACAGCAATTCCACGGATACGGGACAGCTCGCAGAGAACATCGACGCCTGTTTCGCGAACGCCGCGGGCGTGTTCTGGAAGCTCCCCGCGGAGGTCCGGCGGGAATTCGCGAAGGACATCGGGGCGACGGGTTACAGCGAACCGGACCCGGACACCGTCGGCGTCTACAAGGAGCAGATGAAGCAGGTCCTCGCGATGATGAACACCGGGAACATCAAATATTTCTACGAACAGTACAGAACAAAGGCGATGGCCGACGCGCTGAAAAGCATCGGGGAGCTGACGGAGGCGATGAACACGGTTTCGAGCTTCTCCTTCTACGTGACGGAACCCCAGCAGGGCGGCAAGCCGAAGAAGATCCCCCTCGCCGAGTCGCAGTACAGGGGCTATATCGCCGCGTTCTGCACGGGCGAAAAGGCCGCGCCGAGGAACGCCGCCTACGGCACGGTCGACGACTGGATCTTCAAAATCGGATCGGATACCGTCCAGTTCCAGTGCACCGCCTACAACTGGCTCAAGGCGAGCGGCAGGGAGAGCGGTCAGGGAGGAGCGGGACTGAACTATATCCGCCTCTTCAAGGACGAGAAAGCCCTGAAATACAACGAATCCGCCGCGGAGGCGTCCTTCGAGTTCGCAAACGGCGGCATCGAGGTCGTCTTCGGCGAAACGGACGACATCGAGGGCACTTACACGGGGACGATCACTCCCACGGGCGTCTATCTGGGCGATTTGTGGTACAAGGTCTGGGGCGAGCAGTTCGGGCTGTCCCGGGAGGACTGCGACGATTCCATTTCCATGTCGGACGGGCTGAGCATCACGGGACTCACCATCGAAAAGGGAGGCATCCTCTCGGGCGGCAAGTATAAGCTCTCCTTCCAAATGGTCGACGGCGAAGGGGACAAAGTGACCGCCAAAGTCGACGCGGCGTACAAAAACGGAGAACTCGTCATCAAGAACGACAAGGGGACGACGAGCATCCGGGTGATCCGTGAGCCGGGGAAACCCATCCGCCTCGCCGGTACGGGCGTCGTCATCAATTTCGACCAGGTGCGGCAGGCATTCCTGCAGATGTATCTGATCGTCAGCATCGACGCCGTAAAGCAGAAGTAATACTAAATCCCTTCTAAGGGGTTACGCGGCTTCTTGAAAGAAGCCTGGCAAGAACTTCTGAAAAGGATAGG
>JAFYBI010000067.1 GCA_017540285.1 Clostridia bacterium
CACTCCGCAGAGTGCGGAACACCCAAAACTTCCAGAGAGTTCCTCTTTTTGGTTCTTTTTCTCCTCGATAAAGGAGAAAAAGAACGCCGAAAGCGCTATAGAAAGAGAACGGCCGCCGCATTTCTCCGTTGCTTGGAGTGAATGCGACAGCCCCCTTTCCTTTTTCGTTACAGCAGCTGCGGCAGGACCGCGGCGACGGATTCCCGGATGAGGAAATCGGCGTCGCAGTCGTAGGGCGTCTCGTCGAAATTGACGATCGCGAGGACTTTATCCCTCCCCCGTCCGGCCCCGCGCGTGAACCGCGAGACGAGGGACGCCGCCGGATAGACCGTCAGAGACGAGCCGCCGACGAGAAGGAAGTCCGCCGCGCCGATCTCCCGTTTCGCCTCCTCGAACGTCTCCTGCGGGAGGAATTCGCCGTAGAGCACGACGTCCGGACGCACGACGCCGCCGCAGGTCTCGCACCGCGGGATCCCTTCGGTTTCCGCAATGAAATCGCGCTCGACGGGCCGCCCGCATTTCGAGCAGTACGACCGCGCGCACGATCCGTGGAGCTCGAGGACCTTCCGGCTTCCCGCCGCCTGATGCAGGCCGTCGATGTTCTGCGTGATGACGGCATGGAGCCTGCCCCTCTTCTCCAGCTCCGCGAGCGCGAGGTGGGCGGGATTCGGCTTCGCGCCGGGATAGAGGATCTTGCTCCGGTAATAGGCGAAGAATTTCTCCGGCTCCTTCGCGAGGCATTCGTCGCTCAGAAGATACTCGGGCGACTCCTCCCCGCTCACCGTGTACAGGCCGGATGCACCGCGGAAATCCGGGATCCCGCTGGCCGTCGACATGCCCGCGCCGCCGAAAAAGACCGCGTGCCGCGACCGGTCGAAGGCTTCCTTCAGCCGTCCGATCTCGTCCTTCATCTTATTCTCTCCTTCCTCCGCTTCATTCATGGCGATAGATATCCTTGTCAAGCGCGAAGATCTTCTGCGAGAACGCGCCTGCCTCGAGCCCGTCGAGCGATTCGCGGTAGATCTCCATGCGGCTGTCGATGAGGTCGATGAGCGAGAGGAGATCGGCCTCCGCGAACCTCGGTCTGACCGCCGCGCCGAACTCCGGCTCTCCGTGGTGGCTGAGGATCATGTGGCAGAGCAGCATGGTCTTCTCCTCCGGGACGCCGAGCCGCTCCGCCGTCCGACGCACGGAATCCGCGCCCATCACGAGATGGCCGAGCAGCTTGCCCCGCGCCGTGTAGTCCGTCACGAGTCCGAGCTCGGAGAACGCGAACTCCTCCGTCTTCGCAAAATCGTGCAGCAGGGTCCCGGCGAGGAGCAGATCGCGGTTCACGGTCTCCGGATACAGGCCCGCGAGAAAGTCCGCGATCTTCAGCATCGACGAAGTGTGCATGAGCAGGCCGCCGACGAAGCCGTGGTGGACGCTCTTCGCGGCGGGGATCACGGCAAAGGCCTCCCCGCGCTCCGCAAGCAGGGATTCGGCGATCCCGCGGTAGTCCCCGTCTCCGATCGAGGAAACGAGCCGCCGCACCTCGCGCATCGCCGCATCCCGGTCGATCGGCGCGGTCGGAACGAGATCGGCGACGCGGTAGACGTCCCCCTCCTTCGCCCGCCGGATCCGCGAGACGGTGATCTGCGGTGCGCCGCGGTAGTCCGCAATCTCGCCGCGGACCTTCACGACGTGCCCGGCATCGTCCGCGCCGACCGGCCCCGCATAATCCCAGCTCTTCAGCTCGATCGTGCCGCTCTTGTCCTCCAGCGTCCCGGAGAGGAAGGGCTTTCCCGCCTGCGTCAGCTTGACGGACCCTTCCTTGAATATATAAAAGCCTTCGACGCTCATGCCGGCGCGCATGTCGGCGATTGCAGGATTGTACTCCATGTTCGTCCTCCCCGAAAATTCTTCCTGTATTCCATTATACTCGATTTTGCTCCGGATTGCAAGGGGGTGTCGATCGGCGGCGAAAAAGAACGAATTGAAAACAAATCGTAAACCCGGCGCGGGAGGGCTTGTAATTCCGCCGTCGATGGGATAAAATAAAGACAATTCATCAGAAGGAGATCAAATATGGAACTCATCCTGAAAAAGATCGGCGGCGACGAGCTTGCCGAGAAGAAGAATCTCATCACGATCGTTCTCGCCGCGTTTGCCGTGATCGTGGCGATCGCAGCTGTCACCGTGATCATCGCGGAGATCGTCTCGAAGAAGAAGCGCAAGGCGCAGATCGAAGTCCTCGACGAAATGGATCTCGACGACGACGGTACCGTGGACGCCTACCTCGTCGACACGACCGGCGACGGCAAGTCCGACTCCGTTTACATCGATACCGACGGCAACGGCGCGATCGACACCATCGTCTCCGACAACGACGGCGACGGCGAACCGGACAGCGTCTACGAAGCCTGAATCCCCGCATCCGAAGAACACCGCTCCCCCGGCATGGAGGAACGGTGTTTTTTGACGCGCTCAGACCGCGGCCCCGGCCTCCTCGAACTGGGATCCCCAGAGCTTCGCGTAAAAGCCTCCCTCGGCGAGCAGCTCGTCGTGCGTGCCCTTTTCGATGATCCGGCCCGCGTTCATCACGAGGATGATGTCCGCCTCGCGGATCGTGGACAGACGGTGCGCGACGATGAAGCTGGTCCGTCCCCGCATGAGGGTCGCGAACGCGTTCTGGATCTTGAGCTCCGTGCGCGTGTCGATGGAAGACGTCGCCTCGTCGAGGATGAGCATGGGCGGGATCGCGAGCATCACCCGCGCGATGCAGAGCAGCTGCCGCTGACCAGCGGAAAGCGCGCCCCCGTCGTCGCTGATGACCGTGTCATACCCCTTCGGGAGACGCCGGATGAAGCTGTGCGCGTGGGCGGCTTTCGCGGCGGCGACGATCTCGTCCTCCGTGGCCGCTCTGCCCATTCTGATGTTGTCGCGGACGGTCCCCTTCATGATCCACGTGTCCTGGAGCACCATGCCGTAGACGCCGTGGAGCGAATCGCGCTTCGCGTCCCGGATGTCGCACCCGTCGACGCGGATCGCCCCGGCCCCAACGTCATAAAAACGCATGAGCAGATTGATGATCGTGGTCTTGCCGCAGCCCGTCGGTCCGACGATGGCGACGCGTTCGCCCGGCTCGACCGTCAGGTTGAGATCCCGGATGAGCTCGCGGTCGGGAACGTAGGAGAAATCGACGTGCTCCGCCGTGACGCGGCCTTCCGATCCCGCGAGATCGGCGGCATCCGGCTTGTCCGGCAGCTCGAGCGGCTCGTCGATCAGGGAGAAGATCCGCTCCGCGCAGGCAAGGGCGTTCTGCAGCTCCGTGATGACGCCGGAGATCTCGTTGAAAGGCTTGGTGTACTGGTTCGCGTAGGCGAGGAAGCTCGTCAGGCCGCCGACCGTCATCCCGCCGCCGATCACGGCGAAAGCACCCGTGAGCGCGACGGCCGCATAGACGACGTTGTTGATGAACCGGGTCGACGGATTGGTGATCGAGGAGAAGAAGATCGCGCGGAGGGAGCATGTTTCGAGCCGGTCGTTGATCCCGTCGAATTCGGCGAGGCAGTCCGCCTCCTTCGAAAACGCGCGGACCACCGGCTGATTCCCGATGACCTCGTTGATCTGCGCCGTGAGCTCGCCGCGGGTGTCGGACTGGAGGCGGAACATGTCATAGGTCCGCTTCGCGATGAACGACGCCACGAAGAGCGACAGCGGCGTGAGCACGACGACCACGAGGGTGATGAGCGGATGGATCGTCAGCATGAAGAAGAGCGTGCAGAGGATCGTCGCGATCCCGGTGAAGAACTGCGTAAAGCCGAGGAGCAGGCCGTCCGCGAACTGATCGACGTCCGCGATGACCCGGCTGACCGTGCCGCCGTGCGGATGGGAATCGATATAGGAGAGCGGCAGGTGCGTCAGGGTCGCGAACGCGTCGCGCCGCACGTCGGAGATCACGCGGTACGTGATGCGGTTGTTCAGGGAATTCATCACCCACTGCAGGATCCCGACCAGCCCCGCTGCGATCCCGATCCTCACGAGGCAGTCGGCGATGCCGTCGAAGTCCACCTTCCCCGGGCCGGTCATGCAGTCGATCGCGCGGCCGCAGAGCACCGGGATCCAGAGGGAGAGGACCACCGTCGCGCCGGCGAAGAGGATCGTCAGGATCAAAAGCGGGAGGGAGGCGTGAAGATAGGAGAGGAGCCGCTTCCAGGTTTCGCGCCGCACGGGCGTTTTCTTGTTTGCCGCCATGTCACGCTTCCTCCTTCTTGTACTGGGATTCGTAGATCTCGCGGTAGACCGGGCAGGTTTCGAGAAGCTCCGCGTGCCGCCCGATCCCGGCGATCCGTCCGTCGTCGAGGACCACGATCTTGTCCGCGTGCCGGATGGAGGACGTGCGCTGGGAGACGATGATCGTCGTCGGACGGTAGTCGAGGGAGGCGAGCGCTTTGCTGAGCGCCGCGTCCGTGGCGAAATCGAGCGCCGACGCGCTGTCGTCGAAGATCAGGATCTCCGGCCTCCGCATGAGCGCCCGGGCAATGGTCAGCCGCTGCCGCTGCCCGCCGGAGAAATTGCGTCCTCCCTGCTCCACCGCGGAGTCGAGGCCGTCTTCCTTCGCCGCGACGACGTCCTTCGCCTGCGCCGCGAGGATCGCTTCGCCGATGGCGTCTTCCCCCGCGTCCGGGCTTCCCCAGAGGAGATTCGAGCGGATCGTGCCCTTGAAGAGCGACGCGCGCTGGAGGACGCAGCCGATCTTATGCCTGAGCACGTCCGCCGGATAGTCGCGCACATCGGCGCCGTCGACAAGGACCTGCCCCTCCGTCGCGTCGTAGAAGCGCGGGATCAGGCTGACGAGGGAGGTCTTGCCGGAGCCCGTCCCGCCGATGATGCCGACGGTCTCGCCGCGCTCGATAGAGAAGTCCATGTCGGTGAGGGACGCGTCCCCGGCGGAATAGCGCAGGCTCACGCCCTTGAATTCCACCGCCGGCGCGTCGGGATCCTCTGCGGGAGCCGTTTCCGGGAAGGTCATGGCGGGTTCGGCGGCAAGGACCTCGTCGACGCGCTTCATGCAGGAAACGGCCTTCGAGATCGAGATGATCAGATTCGCGAACTTCACGAGCTCGACGAGGATCTGGGTCATGTAGTTGTAGAGCGCGACCGTCTGACCCGTCGTCAGCCCGCCTTCGTTCACCCGGATGCCGGAGGTCCGGAGCAGAAGGAGGATCCCGACGTTGAGGATCACGAAGGTCAGGGGATTCATCAGGGCGGAGATGCGGCCCGCGAAGAGCTGTCTGCGGTAGAGCGCGTCGTTGTGGGAGGCGAATTTCTCCCGCTCGCCCTCCTCCATCCGGAAGGCGCGGATCACACGGGCGCCGGAGAGGTTTTCGCGCGTCGTCCCGGTGATCGCGTCGAGCTCGGCCTGCACCTTCTTATAAGCCGGCACGGACGCGCGCATGATGACGGTCACGACCGCGCCGAGGACGGCGATCACGGCGAGGAAGATGAGAGCGGCCCGGGGGTCGATCGTGAAGGCCATGATCATCGCGCCGAAGACGACGAACGGGGAGCGGAGCAGGAGTCTGAGCGCGAGGTTCAGACCGCTCTGGACTGTGTTGAGGTCCCCGGTCAGGCGCGTGATGAGCGTCGGGATGCCGATGCGGTCGAGATCGGAGAAGGAGAGCGCTTCGATATGCTCATAGAGGCTGCGGCGGAGCTTCGTCGCGCATCCGACGGAGGCCTTCGCCGCGAAATACTGCGCCGTGATTGAGCAGACGATGCCGATGAGGCCGAGCGCGATGAGGATGCCGAAGCCCCGCGCAACCGCTCCGCGATCCGACGCCGCGATGCCGCGGTCCACGATATCGGCGACGACGAGCGGCACAAAGAGCTCGAACATCGCCTCGAGGAGCTTGAAAAGCGGCCCGAGCACCGATTCGAGCGCGTAGGAGCGGAGATTCCGGAATAGGGTTTTCAAAAGATCAGTCCTCCGGTTCTGTCCGGTTTTGTCCGGTCACACAAAAAGACGCGGGTTCTTTTGGTGAATCTGCATCTTTCCAAAGACCGGAAAATACGGTATAATTTCGGTAATAACGGTATTATACCATATCATTCCCACTTATGCAAGGAGTTCTCCCATGTTTACGATCGAAAACCTGACCTATTCCCTCTCCGTGGACGGCGCGTCCTTCGGCGTGATCCTCGACGGATGCGAGGTCGCCCGCCTCGACGTGAGATCCGCGGTCCACGGCATGAACGACGCATACGGGACCGTGCGAGACGAGGAGCCCGAGACGCCCGTCCTCACCGAGACCCGCGAGGAAGGCTCGTCGCATGTCTTTGTATGGCGCGGGAAAAGCTCGCTCTGGGACGAGAAGATCTACA
>JAFYBI010000068.1 GCA_017540285.1 Clostridia bacterium
GAAATGCTCCCGGATCCACGCGATGACGGCGTAGTTCTCCGGGCCGATGGGCTTGCGGATGACGATGTTTTTCTCGCGGAGGGAGGCGTAATAGGGCTCGGGGGAAGGGACTTCCCAGAGCTTGACGAGATAATCGGACATGGTGCGGGATTCCTTTCTGAGTGAAGTGTTGAGGGGCTCTGAACGGGGGGGCGGTCCCCCGGGATCATGCGGGGATTTCGTCGAGAGAGAAGCGCGCGAGCCGGACGACCTCGCCCCAGCGCTGCTCGTACAGGACCCAGACGGTCCCGCCGCGCACCGCGAGATCGGCATAACCCGCGTCGCCGGGTTCGACGGTCAGCGCGCGCGGCCAGGTGTGCCCGTCGTCGAGGGACATGCGGCAGGTGAGGTTCTTCCGCTCGTCCGTCGAGGCGCAGTTGACCGACAGCAGAACGTGCCGTCCCCGCCAATCGGTCGAGACGACGCTCCCCATGCAGGTGGGATCGGGGAGGTCGCGGGCGGGGCGGAAGGCGGTGAAGCCGTCGATGCCGGTGTCGGACCATGCGGACGCGCGGTAACCGGCTCCCGTCAGGCGGGTGTTGAGAAAGACGCCGCCCGTGGAGGTGACGGCCGCCGCGGTCTCGTTCGGATCTGGGCACGCCGGCGTCTCGGGGAGGATCTCGCCGAGGGACCAGGTGTCGCCGCGGTCCTTCGAATAAAAGACGGAGACCCTCGCCGGGTGATGGGACCGGGGATCGGGATGCGCGCCCGCCGGAACGAACCAGACCGGGGAGAGCAGCGTGCCGTCCGGTGTCTCGATCCCGTGGCCGGGGCCGAACGCGAACGCCGCATGCGCCTCCGGGCGGGTCGACGCCATGAGGTCACGCGGCTCGCTCCAGGTGCGCCCGTCGTCGTCCGAAACGCGAAGGAACACATCCCCGCCGCCGACCGAATAATCCCGGCAGTACAGGAAGCAGACGCGTCCGTCCCGCGCGGCGATCAGCACCGGATTGTTGACGGTCGGGTGCGCCTCGTCGCCGGACGCGAGCGGCAGAGGCCCGTCGATCGTGACGCCGCCGTCTTCCGAGCGGTAGAGGAGCAGGTCGATGCGCGCCCAGTCGGAAAAGGTGTCCCGCGCCTCGCAGACGAAGAGCAGGGTCCCCCGCGCGGTGCAGACGAGCCCGGGGATGCGGTGCGCGGCGTACCGGTCCGGGGTCCAGACGGTCTTTTTTTCCATGACGTGCCTCCGGCAGATCGTTCTGTTCTGATGATAGCAGATCCTTCATCAAAAGTCAAGAGAAACGGAGAATTCGTCCGGAAGAATTCGGCACGGCGGGGAATTGACATTTTCCGCGGGATATGGTATGATAGGTCGATCCCACTTCTGCGAGGTGTTTATGAAGAAATACAGGGCTGTTCTGTTCGATCTCGACGGAACGCTTCTCGATACGCTCGACGATCTTACCGACAGCGTGAATTATATGATGGAAAAATACGGCTGGCCGCGCCGCACGAGAGAAGAAGTGCGCGCCATAGTGGGAAACGGCCTGGCAAAAACGCTCGAAAGGTCCGCTCCCGCCGGAAAGGTGGAGGAGAGGCATGTCGCGGAATTCAGAAGGCATTACGCCGAAAACTGCGCCGTGAAGACCGCGCCATACCCCGGAGTAATGGATATGCTCGAAAGGCTCAGGGATAGCGGCTGCAGGATAGCTGTAGCATCAAATAAAGACGACGGCGCGGCGAACGACCTCGTCAGACTGCATTTCGGGGATCTGGCAGACTGTGTCATAGGCACGGGAGCAGGGCTTCCCCGCAAGCCGGACGGCGCCATGGTGAAAGCAGTGCTCGAAAGGCTCGGCTGCAGCCGGGACGAGGCCGTCTATATAGGCGACTCCGAGGTGGACGCGCAGACGGCCGAAAACGCCGGCCTCTGCTGCATCCTCGTTTCCTGGGGCTTCAGAGACAAAGCCGTGCTCGAAAAGCTCGGCGAGACGGTGGATTCGCCGGAGGAGCTGCTGAAAAGACTTTTATAACGGAAAAGACC
>JAFYBI010000069.1 GCA_017540285.1 Clostridia bacterium
CCTGTGGATCAGCCCGCACAGCGCGCGGAATTCGGTCGCGTTGGCGTCGTTGGGCTCGTCGGCCACGCCCATGACGCACCGCTCCGCCCAGCCGCGCTCGTCCAGCACGGCCTGCAGCGCGGGCAGGTACTGCGTCAGGTAGCAGTAGCCCTCGTAGCTCATCGACGGGATCTTTCCGCGCAAAAGGATCGTCGATTCGCTCCAGCTCTTGCGCCAGCCGACGGAGGGAAGGTTGAAGTACTTCATCCCCGCCGCCTCGTAGGTCTCGATCTGCTTCACGAGGCCGGTGAAATCGAACTTCCATTGATTCGGGGCGACCTCCTCCGCGCCGACGCCGCCGACGTACATCATGTTCTGGTGCACCCTGCGCAGCGCGGCGAGGTATTTCCGGTCGAGCGCGTCGTATTCCGGCGTGCCGGGGGTGAGACCGTGGAACTTCTCGAGCGGCGCGCGGCTGTATCCGAGGATGATTTTCAGGCTCTCCTCCGGCAGGACGGCGGCGTAGACCTCGAGCGTCACGGGGATCGGCTCGCCGTTCACCGTAAGGGCGGGATGATACACGCCGGGGGCCATGTCCCGGCCGCATTTCAGGGCGAAATAGAGGCCTCCCTGCCCGTCCGTGAGGTCCACGGTCCCGTCGAACGGGCGGAAGCAGTCGTAAAGCCAGAAGGGTGCGGCGCGCTCGGGCCAGTGGGGCTGGAAGCGGTCCTCCGGGATGCCGTGGTTGCGCTCGACCTGCACGGGGACGAGGGCGTAGATCTCGGGCGTGACGCCCTCCGGAAGCCCTTCGAGGCGCACGTCGACGGCAGGGCTGTCCAGCCCCCTGAGAAGGATCTGCCACGAGGCGTACGTCCCGCGGGCGGAAAAGGCGTCGACGGCGGACGCGGACGACGGATACCCGAAGCGGTCCGGGTACGTGAATTCGGCGGATGAAACAACGGTGTACTGCATAGCTGCCTCCGTGATGGTTTTCTGGATTCTCTGAGGTTATTTTACCCAAAACCCGCGCGGATTGCAAGAGTTTTTTGGCAAAAACCTGCAATTCCCTTGCAATTTTCTCCCGCGGCTGTTATAATGAAAGCGGATTCGGGCAAAACGCGGGAGGCGCCGCACGGAAAACGCCGCGGCGACCGTCGGATGCCGGGAACAGGAGGATGCAGGATGACAAGCGAAAAGATCATCGTCGGCGCGGGGACGGAATACCCGCTGAACGGCCTTTTGACCTTCCCGGATGCGCCTTCGGGACCCGTTCCCGGGGCGGTGCTGGTACACGGCTCCGGACCGAGCGACATGGACGAGCGCGTGATCCGGCTCACGCCGTTTCGGGACATCGCCGAGGGGCTGGCGGCGCGCGGCATCGCCGTTCTGCGGTACGACAAGCGGACCTACGCGCATGCGCGGAAGCTGGCGAAGCCCGGCATCACCGTCAAAGAAGAGACCGTCGACGACGCGATCACGGCGATCGGGATGCTGAAGAGGGACCCGCGCGTCGACCCGGACCGGGTTTTCGTCCTCGGGCACAGCATGGGGGCGATGCTCGCGCCGCGGATCGACGCCGAGGGCGGGGACGTCCGGGGCATGATCCTGATGGCCGGGACGCCGTACCGTCTCGAGGACATCGTCCTGCGGCAGCTGAAGCAGGCGGGCGGCGGCAAGTCGCTCCTGAGATGGATCGTCGGGCTCGAATACAAGGCGTACGCGAAGAAATTCGCCGATCTGTACCGGATGAGCGACGAGGAGGCGAAGAAAAAGAAGTTCGCCGGGAACCTCTCGCTCTACTATTTCAAGGAAATGGGGCAGAAGACGGCGGCGGACTATCTTCTCGAAAGCACCAAGCCCGCCCTCCTGATGCAGGGCGAGCGCGATTTTCAGGTGCTGGCGGACGACGATTTCCGGGCGTTCGAGACCCTGCTCGCCGGGCGGGAAAACACCTTCTTCAAGCGGTATCCCGGGCTGAACCACGTCTTCGTGGACGCGATCTATGACGACATCCTCAAGGCGTCGAAGGAATACGGCGTCGAGCGGCACATCGGCGAAGAGGTGCTCGACGATCTCGCGGCGTTCATCGGGAACGGGGCGGCGCAATAACCCTACTGAACGGCCCAGCCGCCTGATTATCACTCAGGCGGCTGGGTTTTTGTTTTGCGGTTTTACGGTTTATTGGAAATACGAATCGTACCCGGCCCACCCGGCGAGGTAGCGCGCGAGGAGCATGCGGTCCTTGGCGTCGATCGCGCCGCTCTTGTCGACGTCGGCGGCCTTCTTGTTCGTGATCTTGGCCTCGTAGCCCTCCCATCCGGCGA
>JAFYBI010000070.1 GCA_017540285.1 Clostridia bacterium
AGGACGGGCCGAGCTTGGTGATGGCGACGCCGTTCTCGTTGTAGCCCTTCGCCACGTCATAGGGCTGTTCCTTGCCGTCCATCACGTTCTGGAAGAGCTCCTTGTAGAACTCGGACCAGGTGTTGGTCGGGGAGGTCAGCGCGGCGGTCGGGGCGGCTTCGAGCATATCGACGTTGTAGCCGACGGAGTAGCAGACCTTGCCGGACGCGAGGAGCTTCTCGCAGGCAGAAGGAGCGCCGGTGGAGTCCGCGTGCTGACCGATGATGACGCAGCCCGCTGCGACGAGCGCTTCCGCGGCGGCGGCTTCCTTGTCGATGTCGAACCAGGAGTTGGTGTAGTTGACTTCCATCACGACGTTCGGAACGATGGAGCGAAGGCCGAGGAAGAACGCAGTGTAGCCGGAGACGACTTCCGCGTAGTTGAACGCGCCGACGTAGCCGATCTTGATGTTGCCGTCCGCATCATAGGAGTCGGGGGTGGCGGTCGGGGAGACCTTGCCGTCCGCGACGAGCTCGGCCAGCTTCATGCCGCCGACCACGCCGGAGACGTAGCGGGATTCGAAGACCTTGGTGAAGCCGTTCTTGAGGTTCTTCACGCCGGAGATGGCGGCGAAGTCACCGGTCATGGACACGAAGGTCACGTCCGGGAACTGCTCCGCGGCCTGCACCATGTAGGTCTGATGGCCGTAGGAGTTGGAGATGACGAGCGTGCAGCCCTGACCCACGAGGTCGGTCGCCGCGTCGAGGCAGTCGGAGGTCTCTTCGATCTTGTACTTCCAGATGATCTGGTTGTCCGCGATGCCGAGCGCCTTGGCCGCTTCCTTGATGCCGTCCATGTGCGCCTTGGTGTAGCCTTCGGTTTCGTCGCCGACCATGATGCAGCCGATCTTGAGGTCCGCTGCCGAGCCGCCCGCGCAGGACGTGAAGGCCGTCAGGGCGGTGCCGAGCATGAGGATCGCCAATGCGAGAGCGGCAAGTTTCTTGAACATGATGATGTTCCTCCTGATTTAGAATATGGTATTGGTTGATGAGCCGTATATCTCGAGCCCGAAGGCAGGGAGACGGGAGAGAGTTAACAGTTTGCGGTTTGCGGTTATGGAGTTTATAAGCGGGGGCGTTATTCTTCAGCGAAGCGGATCCCGTGCTCGTCCATCGAGGCGACGCGGGCGAGGGATTCGACCCGGACCCCCTGCGCGCGGACGATGTCGCCGCCGGGCTGGTACGCCTTCTCGATCACGATGCCGGCTCCCGCGACGGACGCGCCCGCGTCGTGCACGAGCTTGAGCAGCGCGAGCAGGGCGGATCCCTTTGCGAGGAAGTCGTCGATGATGAGGACGCGGTCGTCCTTCGTCAGAAAGTCCTTCGCCAGCCGGATCGCGTAGGTCCGCTCGTGCGTATAGCTGTACACCTCGGCGGTGTAGACGTCGCCGGAGATGTTGTTGGTAGGCGTCTTTTTCGCAAAAACGACGGGCACCCCGAAGTACACGGCGGTGAGGCAGGCGATCCCGATCCCCGACGCTTCGATGGTCAGGATCTTCGTGATCCCCTCATCCTTGTAGAGGCGGTAGAATTCGCGGCCGAGCTCGGAGAGGAACGGGACGTCGATCTGGTGGTTGAGAAAGCAGTCGACCTTCAGAACATTCCCCGCGCCGACCTTGCCGTCTTTCAGGATTCTGTCTTCCAGCAGCTTCATGGAGGCCCCCGTATGGTATGGATTTTGCAGTCATCGCGCGCGTTTCCCGGGTATGTGCGCAAAGGAAACAGCTATCAGCATTATACACGTTTGCCGCCCAAAATGCAAGGAGAAGGAGAGAAAAAAATATCCCTCCGCAATGGAGGGATTTTGTAGGATTTGACAAGGATTTCCGGGACTCAGTTGTCGAAGTTCACGCCGTACTGGATCGCGCCGCCGTCGGGGGCATCCACCGTGTAATAGAGGACGTTTCCGGCATTGTTGACGCGGATGGCGTTGAGCTTCTGGCTGACGATCGTCTGGGAGGTGCCGTCGCGGAAGATGAAGATCAGGCGGTAGTCGCCCGCGCCCGTTCCGTACAGGCCCTCGCCGTAGAGGATGTAGCAGCGGTCGGATTCGTGCTCGAACGGGAGGCTCAGAGCGGTGGATTTCGCCGCCTCGATCGCCGCCGTGTAGAGCGCATTGTCCACGGCCGTGCCGCTCTCGACGGTATCGCCCGCCACGACGGTCGCCGCGCCTTCGGAGAGATCCGCCACGTCGTGGAGGCCGCTCTCCTTCAGGGCATCCGCCTGGACGTCGCCGCAGACGAGACGGTAGGAGGTCGCCGCGGAAAGATCGATCGCCTCTTCGAGATAGAAGGCGTAGGTCGTGTAGGTTTCATGTTCGGCATACCAGAGACCGCCCACGGTCCGCCGCTCACCGTCGACCCAGAGCTCGAAGAGCCCGTTGATGGTGGTGTAGACATCGGAGGCCTCGCGGACCTTCGTGCCGTTCGCGCCGACCGCCGCCGCCTTGAGCTTGGCGGTGAGCACTTCCAGCGCGGCATCTTTGGGCGTGTAGAGACGGAAGGAGACATTGTCCTTTTCGGCAGCGACCTCGTTGACATACGCGAGGTTATACGACGCCTTCACGGAGACGGTCCCGTCCGCGAGCGCAAAGTCCGCCGCAAATCCGCCAACGGCTTCCGCGGGTTCGACTGTGGCCTGATCCCCTTCGTAGAGCTTGAGAACGCCGTTCGTCACGACGGCGGGCGTCGCGGCGGTCTCGGGCGTCTCGGGCGCGGGCTGGGAAGGCTGCGTCTGGGCGGTCTCTCCGACGGCCTTGCCGCTCGCCAGCATGCGCACCGACGGATCGATCACGCGGGTGACGATCGCGGAGATCTCGCTGCGCTTGACGTTGGCCTCGGGGTTGATATTGCCCTGATCATCGCCGACAAGGATGCCCCAGCGGTACATGCGGTAGATCGAGGAGGCATACCACTTCTCGGTCGGGACGTCGCGCAGGGCGCCGAATTCGGCCGTGTTGATCTCGGTCATCGCCGTGTCTGCGCTGATGAGGGCACGGGAGAAGAGGACGGCCACGACGCCGCGGGAGGCGGATTCGCCGAAGTTCTCGTAGGTCTCGGTCACGATCCAGCGCTGGGCGGCGTAGGTGACGTAGGGCTCGTACCACGCGGCGCCCTCCGGGACGGCGAAGGTCTCGGGATCGACGGCGCCCTTGGTGAGGAGCTGATGGCAGACGGCGGCGAGCTTGATCGTCTCGGCGATCGTGAGGGTGCCGTCGGGTTCGAACGCGGTGTCGCTGCGCCCGTTGATGAGCCCGAGCTCATAGGCTTCGGCGACGTTCTTGTAATACCACGCGGATTCGCTCACGTCGGTGAAGCGGCCGTCGTAGGTGCGGCTGCCGGCGATTTCGGCCGCGCACACGGATCCGGCTGCGAGGGTGACGGCCAGCACGCACGCGGCGAGGGCCAGCAGGATGCGGGTGAGTTTTTTCATGAGGACCTTCCTTTCATATTGTTTCGTCCTCCCCCTCGAGGGGAAGGCGGCCCGATGGGCCGGATGGGGGAATCTCTCTTTACCTTCTCGACAGGATCCCGAGCAGTCCTTTGCGCAAAAGCTGCCCGGCGGTCGACACGACCTGCGTCTCGATCTTCGCCTTCACGCGGTCCTTCTTCTTCTGTGCGGCGGCCTTCGCCTTTTCCTCTTCCTTTGCCTTCTTTTCGGCTTCCTTCTGCGCCTTCTTCTCAGCCTCGCGGGCGGCCTTCTCCTTTTCGGCCTCGAGCTTCGCGCGCTCCGCCTCGAGCTCTGCCCGCTGTCTCTCGAGCTAGTCCTGCTCGGCCTTTTCCGCGGCCTTCTTTTCGAGGACCTCGTAGGCGCTCTCGTTGTCGACGGCGTTGTTGTACTTGTACGCGAACTGCGACTGCGCGATCACGCGGGCCTTGGACGATTCGGCGGCCTGCGCCATCAGCGACTGCGGGCAGATGATCGCCGTCTTCTGCACGATCTGCGGGATGCCCCGCTCATCGAGGAAGGAGACGAGCGCCTCGCCGGTCCCGAGCTGCATGATGACGTCCTCGGTCTTGAAGGCCGGGTTCGCGCGGAAGGTCTGCGCCGCCGTCCGGACCGCCTTCTGCTCGGCGGGGGTGTAGGCGCGGAGGGCGTGCTGCACGCGGTTGGAGCACTGCGCGAGGACGCTGTCCGGGATGTCGGACGGGGACTGGGTGACGAAGTAGATGCCGACGCCCTTCGAGCGGATGAGCTTCACGGTCTGCTCGATCTTCGAGACAAGCCCCTTCGGCGCGCCGTTGAAGAGCAGATGCGCCTCGTCGAAGAAGAACACGATCGTGGGCTTCTCCGGGTCGCCGACCTCGGGCAGGACCTCAAAGAGCTCCGCCATCATCCAGAGCAGGAACGCGGCGTAGAGCTTCGGGTACTTGATCGTCTCGACGGCGTGGAGCAGGTTGATCATGCCGTGTCCGGAGGCGTCCGTGCGGATCCAGTCGGTGATGTCGAGGGCTGGTTCGCCGAAGAACTCGTTGCCGCCCTGGTCCTCGAGCGGGATCAGCGCCCGCGTGATCGCGGAGATCGACTGGGCCGCCATGTTGCCGTACTTCATGGAGTATTCCGCGCGGTTCTCGCCGATGTACTGGAGCACGGCGCGCAGGTCCTTCAGATCGATGATCTCGAGGCCGTGCTCGTCCGCGATGCGGAAGATGATGTTGAGGACGCCCTCCTGCACCTCCGTCAGCCCCATGATGCGGGAGAGGATCTCCGGCCCCATGTCGGAGACGGTGGTGCGGATCGGATGGCCGCCCTTGCCGTAGATGTCCCAGAACGTGACGGGATAGGATTTGTATTGGAAGGTGTCGCGGATGCCGAACTTGTCGATGCGCTTCTGCATGCCGGCGTTGTCCGCGCCCGGCTCGATCAGGCCGGAGACGTCGCCCTTGACGTCGCAGAGAAAGACCGGGACGCCCGCGTCGGAGAAGGACTCGGCCATGACCTTCATCGTGACGGTCTTGCCGGTGCCGGACGCGCCCGCGATCAGACCGTGGCGGTTGGCCTGCGAGAGGTACATGTAGACCCGTTCGCGGTCGGGATCGGAAAGGCCCATGTAGAGCTTGCCGTTGTCAAACATACTTGCAGATCCTCCGTGCTGTCCCCTCTCGGGGAGATTCTTATACACTCTATATTATACCGATTTCCGCGCGGAAGTCAAGCGGGCGGAGCGAAAAAACGCGAATTCGGCCCAAATCCTTCCGCGCGCCTCCCGTCCCCGGCGGCGTTTTGTGAATTTACTGATAAAAACTTCCCCGGATCCTTGCAATCCCCGCCGGACTGTGGTATAATTTTTTCGTATGGGCATGCGGACATCCCGGCCGCCGCCCGACGATTTCCGAGGAGGTGGATCCGATGAAGCTCGATCCCGAAGTGCTTGAAGAAAACCGGAAGATGGCCGTCGGCATCCTCTGCTGTTCCCTTTTGATGGCAGTCGGTTTTGTCATCGCGCGGCGCTTCGATCTCTCGGTCCTCTTGGGCCTGATCGTCGGGTTCCTGCTCGCCGCGGGGAACTTCTTCTTCATGTCCGTCGGCATCACCCGCGCCCTCGCGACCGGGGACGAGGCGGCGGCGAAGGCGAAGATGCGCTCCTCCTACATCGTCCGCACGATCGTCATGCTCGCCGTGATGGCCCTCTCCCTCGCCGTGGATCATATCCACTGGCTCCCGGTGCTGGCCTCGGTGTTCTATCCCCGCATCGTGCTCACGGCCCGCAATCTCTGGTCGTGGTACCGGGCGAAGAAGCATCCCCTCCCGCCCGAGGAGTCCCCGGAAACCCTTCCCGATCCGGACGCCGCTCCCGACGCGGTCCCCGCCCGCTCCCTCCCCGCCGACGAGGAGGAAGACGAGGAGGACAGGCCGGACGAGTTCGAGAAATTCGTCTCGCACTTCTCGAAGGGACCACTCCCCGGCAAAGAACCGAAAAGCGACGGCTCCCCCGCCCCCGCTGCCTCTGCCGATGCGGATGACGGCGGCGCGGAAGAGACCGATCATCAGAAAGCCGATTGACTATGGACAACATCAACATCACCGGCGCGAAGATCCTCTATACGATCCCGGTCCTCGGCGGCATCCGGATCACCGAGACGCAGGTCAATTCGTGGATCGTCATCGCCCTTCTCTTCGTCCTCTGCCTGGTCCTCACCCACGGCATGAAGGTCCGCGGGACCTCGAAGCGTCAGGTCGTCGCGGAATGGATCGTCGAGCAGGTCACAAAGCTCGTGCGCGAGAACATGGGCGAGAGCTTCCTCCCCTATGCGCCGTTCATCTGCGCGATCCTCGGGCTCTCCGCCTTCTCTTCCCTCACCGCCCTCGTCGGCGCGTATCCCCCCACGGCGGACCTCAACACCATCGCGGGCTGGTCGATCCTCGTCTTCTCGCTCATCACCTTCTATAAGATCAAGACGAACGGCTTCCTCGGCTACCTCAAGAGCTACACCGAGCCGATCAAGATCTTCACCCCGTTCAACGTCCTCTCGGAGATCGGCACGCCCATCTCGATGACCTTCCGTCACTTCGGGAACATCGTCTCCGGCGTGGTCATCTCGGCGCTCGTTTACGCGGGGCTGGCGTCGGTCTCCACCCTCCTGCTCGGCTGGCTCCCGGGACTGCTCGGGAAGATCCCGCTCCTGCAGGTCGGCCTCCCCGCCGTCCTCTCGATCTACTTCGACGTCTTCACCTCGCTCATGCAGGCGTTCATCTTCGCCATGCTGACGATGCTCTACATCGGAAACGCCGCGAAGACGGACTGAGCGTCCCCTCCCGTAAGCCCGCGGGGATTCCCGCAGAACCATAAACCAACAAATCATTTCACTGAGGAGAATTTCACATGGATCCCACTGTTGTCAACGAAGCGACTGCGCTTATCAACGCCAAAGCGACCATCATGGCAGGCTGTGCCGTCGGCGCGGGTCTCGCCCTCATCGCGGGCATCGGCCCCGGCATCGGCGAAGGCTATGCCGTCGGCAAGGCATGCGAGGCCATCGGCCGTCAGCCGGAGTGCAGAGGCCAGGTCACCTCGACCATGATCATGGGCTGCGCGATCGCGGAAACCACCGGTATCTACGGCTTCGTGACCGGTCTTCTTCTGATGCTCCTCGCGCCCTCCCTCTTCATCAAGAGACTCTGAGAAGAACATTCCTGCCCGCGGGCAGACACCGGAGAACTGAAACATGGCTGAATACCTTGAGCTCATATCGCTGGACGTCTGGCACATCGCCGCGTCCATCGCCAATCTCCTGATCCTGACGCTCATCCTCAAAAAATTCCTCTTCAAGCCCGTCCAGAACGTCCTTGCCTCCCGGCAGAACCAGGTGGACGAGCTCTATGACGCTGCCGAGCGGACAAAGGCGTCCGCCGAGGAGGACAAGAAGCTCTACGCGGCGAAGCTCGCAGGGGCGGCAGAAGAGGCCGAGCAGATCGTCCGTTCCGCCTCCCAGCGCGCCGACAGGCAGTCCGACGAGATCCTCGCCGATGCCCACCGGCGTGCCGCCGAGACGATGAAGCGTGCCGAGGAAGACATCGAGCAGGCGAAGAAGAAGGCCATGGACGACCTCAAGAACGAGATCTCCGACATCTCCGTGCAGATCGCCGAGGGTGTCGTGGGCCGCGAGCTGAACGGCGACGATCACCGCCAGCTCATCGACTCGTTCATCGAGAAGCTCTGACGGGGTGACGCGATGAATGAAATCGTGAAGGAATACGCGGCGGGCCTCTTCGCGCTGGCCGAGGAATCCGGCGCCGAGGAAGAGATCCTCGCCGGGTGCCGCGCGCTCGCCCCGCTCTTCGGACGCGAATACGCGCGGCTGCTCATCAACCCGGATCTCCCGAAGGAAAAGCGCGTCGCCCTCGTCGGAGAAGCCCTCGACGGACGCGCGCATCCCTATCTCGCGAATTTCGCCAAGCTCATGACGGAGCGGGGCCTCGCGACCGAGATCGCCGCCTGCTTCGCGGAATACGAGCGGCTGTGGTGCGAGGCCAACGGCGTGGTGCGCGTGCGCTGCGAAAGCGCGGTGCCCCTCACCGACGATCAGCGGGAACGCCTCGCCGCGCGTCTCGAATCCCGCACGGGGCGGCGCGTGCTCATGGAGTACGCCGTCGTGCCCGACCTCATCGGCGGGATGCGGCTCTTCTATGACAACCGCCAGATCGACGACACGGTGAAGAACCGGCTCCGGGAGATCGCGGAGCGCTTATCCGGCGCCAACGTATAACGAAACAAAGGAACGGAGAACATAACATGGCACTTCGGCTGGACATCCGTCCTGAAGAAATCAGCAGCATCATCCGGGAACAGATCAAAAATTACGAGAACAAGGCCGCCGAGGCGGAGACCGGAACGGTCATCACCGCGGGCGACGGTATCGTGCGCGCCTTCGGCCTCGACAACTGCATGGCAAACGAGCTCGTGCGGTTCGAGGGCGGCGAATTCGGCATGGCGATGAACCTCGAGGAGCAGACGGTCGCGATCGTCATGCTCTCGGACTCCGAAGAAATCCGCGAGGGCACCAAGGTGACGCGTACCGGCAGCGTCGTGTCCGTCCCCGTGGGAGAGGGCATGATCGGACGTATCGTGAACGCGCTCGGCCAGCCCATCGACGGACGCGGTCCGACCGGCTGCACCGAGACCCGCCCGATCGAATCGGAGGCCCCGGGCATCATCAAGCGCAAGAGCGTCTCCGTGCCGCTGCAGACGGGCATCAAGGCCATCGACTCGATGATCCCCATCGGACGCGGCCAGCGCGAGCTCATCGTCGGCGACCGGCAGACGGGCAAGACGACCATCGCGCTCGACACGATCCTGAATCAGCGCGACACGGGCGTGATCTGCATCTACGTGGCGATCGGGCAGAAGAACTCGACCGTCGCGAACATCGCCGAGACCATGCGCAAAAACGGCGCGGACCGCTACTCGGTCATCGTGTCGGCGTCCGCCTCGGAGCCCGCCCCGCTGCAGTACATCGCGCCTTATGCGGGCTGCGCGATCGCGGAATATTTCATGGCACAGGGCCGGGACGTCCTGATCGTGTACGACGACCTCTCGAAGCACGCCGTGGCGTACCGCGCGCTCTCCCTGCTCATCCGCCGTCCGCCGGGACGCGAGGCCTATCCGGGCGACGTCTTCTATCTGCATTCGAGACTGCTCGAGCGCGCGGCGCGGGTCGCTCCGGAATTCGGCGGCGGCTCGATCACCGCGCTCCCGATCATCGAGACGCAGGCGGGCGACGTCTCGGCGTATATCCCGACGAACGTCATCTCCATCACCGACGGCCAGATCTTCCTCGAAACGGAGCTCTTCCACGCGGGCGTCATCCCGGCGGTCAACCCGGGCATCTCGGTCTCCCGCGTCGGCGGCTCAGCCCAGATCAAGGCGATGAAGCAGGCGGCCTCGTCCCTCAAGCTCCTCTACTCGCAGTTCCGCGAGCTCGAGGCGTTCGCGCAGTTCGGCTCGGACCTCGACGCGGACACGAAGGCGCGTCTCGCCCTCGGACGCCGCATCGTGGAGGTCCTGAAACAGGATAAGAACAAGCCGGTCCCGGTCGAATACCAGATCGCGATCATTTACGCGGTCGTCAACGGCTACCTGAACGAGATCGAAGTCGACGACGTGCACAAGTACGAGGAGGACCTCTACGCCTACCTCCGGGACAACGCGGACGAGCTGATGAAGCGCATCGTGGAGACGGGCCTCCTCACCGATGACGATCGGGACGAGCTGGACGGCGTCCTCCGGCGCTTCACGGAGAAATTCCGCGCCGAGGTCTATCACGTCCTCACAGAGGAGCCGTAAGCCATGGGAGCGAATTCGAAAGCCATCCGCGCCCGGATCAAGTCGGTGGACTCGACCCGGCACATCACAAAGGCGATGGAGCTCGTGGCGTCCTCGAAGATCCGCCGGGCGGCGGCGCGCATGGAGCAGTCGCGGTTCTACCGGAACGTCATGCTCGACGCCTTCGCGGACCTCTCCGCGGAGAAGAGCGTCTACGCCCGCCAGCGCGCCCGGGAGCTGCCCGCGCTCTACATCGTCATCGCGGGGGACCGGGGACTTGCCGGCGGCTACAACAACAACATCTTCCGCTCGGCGATGACGATGATCCGGCCGGGGGACTATGTGCTCCCGCTGGGCAAGCGCGCCGCGGACTACTACGCGAACCGGCCCGGCATCAACGTCCTCGACGCGGGATATTCCTCGGTCGAGCGCTTCACGGCGGCCGATTCGGCGAAGATCGCGTACCGCGCGAAGGGGATGTACGACCGGGGCGAGATCGGGGCGGTGAATCTGATCTCGACGCGCTTCGTGTCGATGCTCTCCCAGCGGCCGAACATCACGTATCTTTTGCCCCTCGAGGTCCTCGCGGAAAACCGTGCGGCCGATATGGCGGCGGCGGAGGACGAACGCGCCCCGAAGCGGAGAGGCACCCTCGGCCTCACGGAATACGAGCCGAGCGCGGAGGAGGTCCTCGCGGCCATCATCCCGGAGTACATCTCCGGCGTCCTCTACACCTCGGTCATGGAGGCCTTCGCCTCCGAGCTCGCCGCACGCCGCGCCGCCATGGACTCCGCCACCAAGAACGCGGACGAAATGCTCGAAACCCTCCACCTCAAGTACAACCAGGCCCGCCAGAGCGCGATCACCCAGGAGATCACCGAGATCGTCGCCGGCGCGAACGCGTAAAGGAAAACCTGCGCAGCGGGCTTTTACCGCAACCGTAAACTCTTAACCGTAAACTGTAAACTCTTGGAGAATACTATGGCTGAATCGAAACATATCGGCGTCGTCACCCAGGTCATCGGGCCGGTCATCGACGTGCGCTTCGACGACGGCAAGATGCCGGATATCCTGAACGCCATCGAGGTGAATTTCGCCGGGCGGCGTCTCGTGGCGGAGGTTTCCGCCCATGTGGGCGACGACGTGGTCCGCTGCGTGGCGATGAGCTCGACGGACGGCCTGCAGCGCGGGACCGAAGCGATCGACACGGGCCGCGGCATCACGGTCCCCGTCGGTCCCCAGACCCTCGGGCGCATGTTCAACGTCCTCGGCGATCCCGTCGACGAACAGCCCGCCCCCGAGACGGCGGAGCGCTGGGAGATCCACCGTCCCGCCCCGTCCTACGAGGAGCAGTCCGTGACCACGGAGATCCTCGAGACCGGCATCAAGGTCATCGACCTGATCTGTCCGTACACCAAGGGCGGCAAGGTCGGTCTGTTCGGCGGCGCGGGCGTCGGCAAGACCGTCGTCATTCAGGAGCTGATCCACAACATCGCGACAGAGCACGGCGGCTACTCGGTCTTCACGGGCGTCGGCGAGCGTTCGCGCGAAGGAAACGACCTGTAGAACGAAATGAAGGAAGCCAGGGTCCTAGACACGACC
>JAFYBI010000071.1 GCA_017540285.1 Clostridia bacterium
CCGAGCAGCTCGCCCTGATCGAGCCCTTCTCCATCGGCTGGCACGCGCTTTCCCGCTGCGAGATCAAGCCGGGGGATAAAGTCCTCGTCGTCGGCGCGGGTCCGATCGGCCTCTTCGCCGCGATCTCCGCCAAACGCAAGGGCGCCGAGGTCCACGTCGCCGATCTGCTCGACGGACGGCTCGAAAAAGCGAAAGCTTTCGGCGCGGACGGAACGATCAACTCCGGCCGGGACAGCCTCGCCGACTACACCGCCGCGGTCACCGAGGGGGGCTTTGACACCTGCGTCGAAGCGTGCGGCGCGCCCGAGACCTTCCTCGCGTGCATCGATTCCGCCGCCTTCGCCGGGAACATCATCCTGATCGGCAACGGCAAGCGGAACACCACCTTCCTGCACTCCGTCCTGCTCAAAAAGGAGCTCAACGTCTACGGCAGCCGCAACAGTCTGCCCGGCGACTTCCGCGCGCTCATCGACTGCATGGCCGAGGGCATGGTCGATCCGCTCCCGATGGTCAGCGCGGTCTATCCGGCGGAGCGGTGTCAGGAGGCGTTCGACGCGCTCGTGCACAACGACGGATCGCTCGCGAAGGTCCTCGTGAAGTTCAGCGACTGAGGAGGACGCCATGATCATCGACGCGCATGTCCATCTCTGGAAGACCCAGCGCGGGATCGTGAACGGACGTCCCGTCGTCCCTCTCGGCGGAGGCCGGGCGGATTTCGGCGGCGAGGTGCGGCAGATGATCCCGCCCTACCTCGCGAACGGCGAAAACACCGCCGAGATCCTGCTCTCAAACATGGATTTCGCAGGCGTGAACGGAGCCGTCGTCACGCAGGAGCAGATCGACGGCTCGCAGGACGGGTATCTGCGCGAGGTGCGGAAAAAGTATCCCGACCGGTTCCGCGTCTCCTGCCTCTATGAGGAAGGGAAGGACCTCCCCGCGGACGGCTTCGACGGCGTGAAGATCTGCGCGGGCCGCCTCTCGGACCCCGATCTTCTCCGTCACGAGCACGTCTTCGCGCAGGCTGCCGAGCGCGGACAGTTCCTCCTCATCGACCTCGCCGAGGGGGACGCCCAGACCGCCGCCCTCGGGACCCTCGCCGACCGCTATCCGTCCCTCCGCATCGCCGTCGGTCACTTCGGCATGGCGGGACGCGGCGACTGGATGGCGCAGATCCGGCTTGCTGAGCGGGACAACGTCCGCATCGAATCCGGCGGGATCACCTGGCTCTACAACAGCGAATTCTGGCCGTACCCCTCGGCGGTGAAGGCCTTCCGCGAAGCGATCGGCGCGGTCGGCGCCCATAAGCTGATGTGGGGCAGCGACTATCCCCGCACGATGACCGCGATCACCTACCGCATGAGCCTCGATTTTCTCCTGTTCTCCGACGAGCTCACCGAGCGGGAAAAATCCCTGATCCTCGGCGGGAACGCCAGGACCTTCTACGGTTTCCCCGAACAGCCGCCCGTCCCCCGCATCCGTCACATGGCGGAGGACTGAACCATAAACAAAAAAAGAAAGGACTCCCATCATGACCGCAACCTTCGAACCTTCCTTTGAATCGCTGTACCGCTATTCCGCGCCGGACTGGTTCCGCGATGTGAAATTCGGCATCTGGAGCCACTGGGGACCGCAGTCCGTTCCGATGTACGGCGACTGGTATGCCCGCAACATGTACATCGAGAACTCCGATCAGTACCGCTATCACGTCCGCCATTACGGCCATCCCTCGAAGTTCGGCTACAAGGATATCTGCGCGCTCTGGAAAGCGGAAAACTTCGATCCCGACGAGCTGATGAGCCTCTATTACAAGGCGGGCGCCCGCTTCTTCGTCGCGCAGGCAACCCATCATGACCACTTCTTCAACTACGATTCCGCCGTCAACCGCTTCAACTCCGTGAAGGTCGGCCCGGGCCGTGACATCTGCGCGTCCTGGAAAGCCGCGGCGGACAAATACGGCATGCCCTTCGGCCTCACTGAGCACCTCGCGGCGTCCTTCTCCTGGTGGCACGTCAACAAGGGCGCGGACAAGACCGGACCTTACGCCGGCGTCCCCTACGACGGGAACGACCCCGCCTACCGGGATTTCTATCACGACAACTATGAGCACAACGACAAGAACGCGCCATGGCTCACGCCGAACAAGGCCTTCCGCGAATACTGGCTCCGCGCCGTGACCGAGATGATCGACCGCTTCACTCCCGATCTCCTCTATTCCGACAGCGGGCTCCCGTTCGGCGGGGACGACTATTCGTACGGTCTGAACGCCGTCGCTCACCTCTACAACAAATCCATTGAGAAATACGGTTACAACAACGCCGTCTACACGCAGAAGGACCGCAATCCCGAGATCTTCAAGGTCGGCACGCTCGACATCGAGAAGAGCCAGCTTCCCGGCATCCAGCCCGATCCGTGGGAGACCGACACCTGCATCGGCAACTGGTTCTACGACGTCCGCCAGAACTACAAGCAGCCCGGCCACATCATCGAAATGCTCGTCGACATCATCTCGAAGAACGGCACGATGCTGCTCAACATCCTCCAGCGGCCAGACGGCACGATCGACGACTGGGAACGCTGGACGCTCGAAGAGATCGCCGGATGGTATGCGGTGGCGTCCGAAGGCGTTTACGGCACGAGGCCGTGGAAGGTCTTCGGCGAGGGCGACTCCCGCGTCGTGATCGACGGCTTCCGCGAATCGCAGGTCGCGTGGACCGCCTCGGACTACCGCTTCACCGCGAAGGGGAACGACGTCTATGCCTTCCTGATGCATGCGCCGGACGACCGCCGCGCCGTCGTGCGTTCCTTCAGGGATGAGGCTGTCGAGCGGGTCTCGCTGCTCGGCGTCGGCGACGTCCCGTTCACGCAGAGCTACGGCATCCTGACGGTCGAGCTGCCCGAGGAGCTCCCGACGAAATACACGAACTGCCTCCGGGTCACCGTCCGCTGACATGGCGACGATTCGGGAAGTGGCGCGGCTCGCGGGCGTCTCGGTCGCGACCGTGTCGAAATACCTCAACGGAACGAAGGTCCGGGAGGCAAACGCCCGCGCCGTCGAGGAGGCCGTCCGCGCGCTCGACTTCAAGCCGAACGAGATCGCGCGGGGACTGCGCAAAGCGAGCGCGATGACCGTCGGCGTTCTGCTCCCGGAGCTGGACAATTTGTTCTTCACCCAGATCATTTCCGCCGTCGACGCCGTCCTCGAAGGGCGCGGTTACGGCACCCTCGTCTGCGTCACGCATTCCGATCCCGTGAGGGAACAGCGACGGCTGGATTTCCTCCGGCGCAAGCGGATCGACGGCCTCATCGCGGTCCCGACGACTTCCGCGAGCGATTTCGCGACCCTCGCCGGGGATCTTCCGACGGTGTTCGTCGACCGGGTGGTGAGCATGCCGCCGGGCGGGAAGTGCTCGTCCGTGCTCTCGGACAATTTCGCGGCGGCGTACGGTGCGGCGGAGGAGCTGATCCGCGCGGGCCACACCCGGATCGGGCTCCTCCTCGGACCGGATTCGAACTATACGCCTCTCGAGCGGCGCGCGGGCTTTCTCGCGGCGTGCTCCCTGCACGGGATCGCGGCGGAGAGCCTTCTCATCCGCTCCGGCGAATACAGCATCGAGGCGGGATACCGCATGACGCGGGAACTCCTCGCGCTCCCCGATCCTCCGACCGCGCTCTTCGCAACGAACAACGAGCTGACCATCGGCTCCGTCAAGGCGCTCGCGGAGGCCGGGATCGTGCCGGGAGAGGGGATCTCCTTCCTCGGATTCGACAACCGCACCCTCGCCGAGGTCTCCCACCCGCCGATCGGCGTCATCGTCCAGCCGGTCGAAGAGATCGGACGGGTCGCGGCGGAGGTCCTCCTCGGCCTCATCGACGGGGAGGCGGGCGGAAGGGTCCTGCATCTTCCGACCGAGACGATCCGCGGGGAATCGGTGACGGCCCCCGCAACCTGACAACAACACGGAGAATACTGCTATGAATACCATCAAAGAAACCGTTCTGCAATTCGGAGAGGGAGGCTTCCTGCGCGCGTTCGCGGATTTCTTCCTCCATCAGATGAACGAAAAAGGGACCTATCCCGGCAAAGCCGTCGTCGTGCAGCCGATCGAGCGCGGACTGGCTGACGTCCTGAACGAGCAGGGAGGGCGCTATCACCTCTATGTCCGCGGCATGGAGAACGGCGAGCCCGTCTGCCGCTGTACGGAGGTCACCTCGATCTCCCGTGCGATCAATCCCTATACCGATTACGACGCCTTCCTCGCCCTCGCCGCGAATCCCGATCTGCGCATCATCCTTTCGAATACCACCGAGGCCGGGATCGAATACCTCGGCACGGAGTCCCCGGACGACCGCCCGCCGAAGTCCTATCCCGCGAAGCTCACCGCGTTTCTCAGGGAGCG
>JAFYBI010000072.1 GCA_017540285.1 Clostridia bacterium
ATGTTGCCGATGACCGGTCCGAGGGTGTTGGCATAGGCGTTGGCCTTGAAGCTGTCCTCGCAGAGCGCGGCGTTGAGCTTTTCAAAGTCCGCCTTGGCCTCTTCCTCGCGGCAGAAGACCTTGACGACCTTCTGGCCGTTCATGATCTCCTGCACATAGCCCTCCGCCTTGCCCATGGACTGCTGCTGCCGGCGGAAGAACTTCGCGGAGCCGCCGCCGAAGATCTTCGAGACGAAGACCATCGCGACGACGCCCACGAGGATCAGAAGGGTCAGCCAGCCGCAGTACCAGATCATGATCCCGAGGACCGTCGCGATGACGACGCCGGAGCGCAGGATCTGCGGCAGAGACTGGGACACGAGCTGGCGCATGGTGTCGATGTCGTTGGTGTAGTAGCTCATGATGTCTCCGGCCCGGTGCGTGTCGAAGTACCGGATCGGGAGGTACTGCATGTGATCGAACATGGTCTTGCGCATCTTGCAGAGGAAGCCCTGCGTGATGTACGCGAGGATGAGCTGGTCGGCGATCATCAAGAGGATCGAGAGGACGTAGAGGACGATGAGGATCGCGATGAGCGGCATGATCTCCGCTTTCGCCGCGGGCCAGTTCCCGGTATCGACCCACTTTTCGATGATCGCGATGATCCGCTGCTGGAAGAGCGCGGGGATCGAGGAGACGGCCGAGGAGAAGAGGATCCCGACGACCGTGACGGGCGCGAGGACCGGGAAATACTGAAAGAGCATCCGGATGAGGCGCCGGATGACGCCTTTACGCGGTTTCGTGTTCGCCGGAGCTGCCATCGTTTCCACCTCCTCTCGTCTGCTGTTCGTAAACCTCGCGGTAGATCGTGCTCCGTACGAGGAGCTCTTCGTGCGTGCCGACGTCGGTGATCCTGCCGTTGTCCATGACGACGATCTTGTCGGCGTGCTCCACGGACGCAATGCGCTGCGCGATGATGATTTTCGTGGTTTCGGGGATGTATTCCGCGAATCCCCGGCGGATGAGGGCGTCGGTCTTCGTGTCGACCGCGCTCGTCGAGTCGTCGAGGATCAGGACCTTGGGCTTTTTGAGGAGCGCCCGCGCGATGCAGAGCCGCTGCTTCTGACCGCCGGAGACGTTCGTGCCGCCCTGTTCGATCATGGTGTCGTACCCGTCCGGGAACGCCGTGACGAAGTCATGCGCCTGCGCGAGCCTGTAGGCCTGCTCGATCTCCCCGTCCGTCGCGTTTTTGTTGCCCCAGCGGAGATTCTCACGGATCGTGCCGGAGAAGAGCATGTTCTTCTGCAGGACCACCGCCACGGAATCTCTGAGGACGGTCAGGTCGTATTCCCGCACGTCGCGCCCGCCGAGCTTCACCGACCCGACCGTCGTGTCGTACAGGCGGGAGATCAGCTGGATGAGCGTCGATTTGGACGATCCGGTGCCGCCGATGATGCCGACGGTCTCGCCGGAGCGGATGTGCAGGTTGATGTCCTCGAGCGCATACCGCTCCGCCGACGCCGAATACTTGAAGCTGACGCCGTCGAAGTCCACGGAGCCGTCCTTCACCTCGGTGACGGGGTTCTCGGGATTGGTCAGAGCGCTTTCCTCGTCGAGGACCTCGGCGATGCGGCGCACGGATTCGGCGGAGATCGTGATCATGACGTAGAGCATCGAGAGCATCATGAGGGACATCAGGATCTGCACGCCGTAGGTGAGCATTGCGGAGAGCTGGCCGACGCCGAGGCTCGTCCCGGTCGAGGAGACGATGAGGCGGGAGCCGACGAGCATGATGAAGACCATATTGAAGTACAGGCAGATCTGCATCAGCGGGTTGTTCCACGCGACGATCTGCTCCGCGCGGGTGAAGTCGCGGCGGATGTCCTCGGCGGCGGCGCCGAACTTCTTCTTTTCGTATTCCTCGCGCACGAAGCCCTTGACGGTGCGCATCGCCATGACGTTCTCCTCGATGGACTCGTTGAGGCGGTCATACTTGCGGAACACCGCGCGGAAGGTGGGCATGGCGAGCTTCGCGATGAGGAGAAGCCCGGCGACGAGGATCGGGATGACGACGACGAAGGTCCCGGCGAGCGGCCCGCCCATGTAGAAGCCCATGATGACCGAGAAGATCAGCATCAGCGGAGAGCGGATCGCGCCGCGGATGATCATCATGAACGCCATCTGCACGTTGGTGACGTCGGTGGTCATGCGGGTCACGAGGGAGGCGGAGGAGAAGCGGTCGATGTTCTCGAAGGAGAACGCCTGCACGCGGGCGAAGAGGTCGCGCCTCAGGTTTTTCGCGAAGCCCGAGGACGCCCGGGCAGCGGTAAAGCCTGCCGCGCCGCCGCACGCCATGGAAATGAGGGCGAGGATGAAGAGGATGATGCCGTTTTTGACGATCTTCTCCATCTCGCAGCCCGCGTTGATTTCGTTGATGAGGTTCGCGATGATGAAGGGCATGAGGCACTCGATCGCCGCCTCGCCGAGCATGAAGACGGGGGTGATGAAGGTGACGAAGCGGTACTCGCCGATACATCGCGCAAGACGTTTGAGCATGGGGGATGATACACCTTTCTCCGGGGGACCGGATCCTGTGACGATTTCCTTCATTATACGAAATCGCGCGGAGCATGTCAATAGATAAAGAGCATAAAAAAAGCAACCGGAAAAAGCGCGGATTTGCATCCGCGCGTCCGGCAGAGAAAAATCCCTCCGGGGAGGGATTTTTCGGAAAGTCATCTGCTCAATAATTGATCTTCTCGACGTTCTCCACGAGCTTGCTCATCATCTTGTCGAAGGCCTTCTTCTTGGACGCGTACGCGGAGGAGAAATTGCTGGACTTCGTGTTGTAGAGGATGTCGCGGATCAGGCTCTGGGAGATCGAGGACAGGCTGTAGGTGTGGATCCAGCCGAAGTCGATCTTGATGCCCGCCATCGCGATCTCGAGCATTTCGGAGGAGTCCTTGTCGCGCAGGTACTTGCCGTTCAGAACGACGTCGTAGTACGCCGGGGTGACGTAGCGGTAGCTTTCCGCCGCCATCGCCTCGACCACCGCGCTGACCATCGCCGGATCCTGTACGGAGACCGGGATGCCGCCGATGGAGTACTGGTCGTGCTCAAACGTGTAGTAGTGTTCCTGCTCCTCGTTCCACTTCGGGAGCGGGATCAGGCCGTAGGGGCTCTCCATGTCGCGGATCTGGTCCGTGTGCATGATGCGCAGGGGGGAGAAGAGGATGCGGTCTTCGGAGAGCATCTGGGCGATGTCGTCCTGTTCCGGGTCGCCGCCGGGAGCGGGCGGACACCAGACGTACTCGCAGTCGACGTAGTAGCTGACGAGCTTGTCGAGGACTGCCTGCATCTTTTCCTCATCCAGCGCGATGGACGGGATGTCGTTCTCGTCCTTCGAACAGATCGTGAGGTCGAACGCGGACCAGTAGACGTCGAGGCCGATCAGGCCGCCCATCGTCATGCCGTAGGAGTCCGCGGCGTCGCGCTTGCCGTTGCCGTTGTTGTCGACATAGACGGCGGAAGCCAGCTCCATTTCCTTGTCGAAGGTCCACTTGCCCTCACGCACGAGGGTATAGGGGCTTTCGAGCTGATAGTCGTCCACCAGCTTCATGTTCGCGTAGGTCACGAACGCGAGCTTGATGAGGGAGGTGAAGAGGTCGCCGGTGGCAAAGAACGCCTTGTGCGCGACCGATTCCTGCTGGGTGTAGTACTGGCTCCACCACGGCTGATCGAGATTCAGATAGGTCGGATGCTCGCCGAGGAGGTTGTAGTAGTTGCCCTTGACGCCGTACTGGACGGTATCGACCGCGGAGCCGATGTGGAACGCGAATTCGTCCGCGCCGGCGGTCACATTCTTGTTGATGAGCGCGTTGGTGTCGTCCTGCAGGCTGTAATTGACGGTGACGTTGAGGCGCTCCTCGACCTTGGAATCGCGGTTGTACACGGCGTCGTTGAGGGTCTCGCCGTTGAGCTCCTCGACGTACATTTCGCCTTCGAACCACGCCTTGCTGCGGGCGAGGAACAGCAGTTCCTGACCGTTGTAATCGAGGTCGTCCGGGAGATCGTCCTTGACGTTCGCGCGGGAGAATTCCGTCTCTTCCGCGACTTCGACCTCCGCGTTCGGATCGGAGGAGGGGGTGTTGCTGTCCGCTTTCGTATCGCTGTTTTCCTTGTTTTCCGAACATCCGGCGAGGAAGCACGGCAGGATCAGCAGCGCGGCGAGAAGCAGGCTGAGGATTTTCTTGTTCATGGGAGTCTCCTTTGAGCAGTTTGGGCGCGCGTCAACGCGGCGTTGTGGGCGCAACCGTTTTAACTTATTTATTATACAATACAACACCCGGAAAATCTACCGGTAATTTGTCCAAGTTTTAATCTTCTTTTTATACAATATGGTAAAAAACCAAAAGGGGACGAAAAAAGAAGCCCGCAGGCTTCCTTTTCCGTTCGGCGTCATGCTCCGACGGACCAGAGGCTGATCCATCGCTTTGTTTCACCCTCCGGCGGCTTGATCTCTCCCCTGCGGAGCGCTTCCCCCAGCGAGCACGGCACGAGCGCGTTCAGTTCGTTCGCGAGCTTGTTGCCCATCTGATCCCGCAGACGCTTCGGTATGCTTTTCCCGTAAGCGGAGAGGATCGCATTCCACCCCGCCGCGAGCATTTTCTCGACACGATGATAGAACGCCTCCGCAAGGCCTCCGAGGATACGGCCTCCCTCGGCATTCGTGTGGAAATATGTCGGGCGGATGCCGTCTGGCATTTTCTCGAAAAGGCCGTTTTCCAACGCGATGCTCAACAGGTAACGGTCTTCCCCGTCGAGTTCCTCCGCGTCCTTCCGCCCTTCGATCAAAGCCGCGCCGAGATCAAAGACCGCGTCCGGGAGGCGGAAGAACGGTCCGCTGTCCGCGCCGCTCCATGCATGGAAGAAGCCTTCGACCTCAGATTCAGCGGATTTGTGCACCGGGCCGTCGAACACTTCCGTGTCCGCAGCTTCCCGCTGCCGCGCCGCGCTGTTGTCAAACCCGTGCGCAAGCCATTTCCCGCCGTTCGGACGGTCCGGGAATTCCGCGTACGGGATCGCGATCCCGTGGCCGAATTTGAACTGCTCCGTCGCACTCTGCACGAAGAAATGCAGATAGACCCAGAGCAGCCGTTCCCACGAAAAGCCGGAAAGGTTGCACGGCTTCCCTTCGAGCGCGTCGCGATTCTCTCCGAGAAACGCCGAAAGCGCGTCGTAATACGCCGGGAACAGCAGGCGATGCAGATCCGGCCCTTCCGCATCGGACGGCAGGATCACAAAATCCGTTGCGAATTTTTCGCGGGAAACCTCCCGCAGGAGTTCATTGGCGACGAGGTAATCCACTTCGTCTTCGATATACGGCGCGGCGATCCCGAGTTCCGTGCACAGCTCTTCCACGGTCTTCGGTTCGTCGTACGCAGCAAGCAGGATATTCTGCGCGCTTCGGCGTTCGGCGCACCGCATGGGCTCCCCGTCCGCACCGGGCATGCCCTGACAGGAGAGCGTGAGCCTCCCCGGATGATAGCTTTTTTCTCCGAATTCTCTCATCGATTTCATTCCTTTCCCGAGTTCATCCCTCGCTTCGTGAAGCATCCACTTGACCGTGCCTTCGCTCCGCCCGAGCCGCCCGGCGATTTCCCGGCAGGAGAGACCGTCGAAATAATGGAGGACGGCGGCCTCCCGCGTCTGACGGGTGAGAAGCGCGAGCTCCCGCGCGAGAACCCCGCTCCTCTCCCGAAGGATCACCTGTTCTTCGACGTCTTCGTCCGCCGGTAAAACCATCGCCATGGCATCGGAGAGCCAGACGGTCGAATTCCGGCGGCGTCTGCGCAGCCACGCACAGAAGCGATGGTTCGACACCGCCCATGTGAAGGCGCGGAGGTTTTCGATCCTCTGCCCCCGCCGGATCGCCGCGACGATCTCGAGACAGATATCCTGCGCGAGATCGCGTGCTTCCTCCGGATCGGAGAGCTTTCCGAAACAAAAACCGTAGATCTTCGGCAAAAGCTCTTCTTCCAGCTCCCGGAGCAGTTCATCCGCCGTCATGGGATCGCCTCACTTTCTCGTTTTTTCGTATACACTTCCGGTCGTGCGTCTATACAGTACCCGGGATGCGGGATCGGTTGGAAAACAACATAAAAAAACAAGAAAACCTTTCCAAAACGCAAACCGCCGCGGGCGTCCCGTACTTGCAGGACACGCCGCGGCGGATGTTTGTCTCGGGATCAGTTTCCTTCGTCGAGCGCGAGGTAGGCGTCGATGATCTTTCCGAAGGTCTTCTGCGCCATCTTGTCCTTCGCCTTGTAGGCGGATTCGCTGTCGTTCGAGTTCCTCGAGACGAGGTCCTGGATGACGAACGCCATGCCCCAGTCGCCGCACATGTAGCCGAAATCGAAGACACGGCTGGACATCAGCAAATCGAGCATCTCGGCGGACTCCGTGTCGCGGGAGAACTTCACCTTCAGGGAGGTGTCGTAATATGCCGGGACGACCTTCTTCCACGTCTCCGCGTTGAGCGCCTCGAGGATCAGGCCGACGCTGTCGATGTCCTTCACGGTGATCGGCACCATCATGCCGCCGTGCGCGCCGTCCGACATGGTGTAATAGGAGGTCTGCCCCTCGTCGTACTTGGGATACGGGATGATGCCGAAATCAAAGTCGAGATCGCGGTACCCGCCCGCGCTGTTGAAGAGGCCCGTGTAGCAGAGGAGCCGTCCGCCGTTCCATGCCGTGCTGCCGGTGCCCCAGCCCTGCGTGTAGCTGCCGATCGATTCCCAGTACAGCGCGTTGAGCTTTTCGACGATGCTGTGCGCCTTCTCGCGGTCGAAGGTCATCTGCGGGATGCCTTCCGCATCGAGGGTGAAGAGCGGGTTGTTAAAGGCGTACTGATAGGTGACGACGGCGGAATACGGGTCGCCGGAGAGCGCGAGGCGGTCGTCCTCGTCCTTCGTGCCGCTGCCGTCGAGGTCCTCGTAGATCAGATCGGCGAGGCTCTTCAGATAATCGTACGTCCACTTCCCTTCCTTGACGATGCCGTAGATCTCGTCGAGGTTGTATTCCGCGGCGATGCTCTTGTTGTAGTACATGCAGTAGGTGAACCGGAGCACGTCGAGGTCGAACTCGCCGATCATGACGTAGGCGTGGTTCTTGACGGAGAGCGCTTCGGCGGCGTTGCCGATGTACCACGGGCGCGAGAGGTCGATGTGCGGGATCGCGGTGTACCAGTCGAAATAGCCGCCCTTGTAGCACACGGCGGTCTGCTGGATGATCTGCGCGAGGCAGACGTCGTAGGAATCGTCGCCCGCCGTGACGCAGGATTCCATGATCGGGACGGGTTCGCCGACGTAGTCCGCCGCGAGGGTGACGTTGAACCGCTCGGACACGGCCATGTTGCGGGCGTAGATCGCGTCGTTGATGACGTCGCCGTTCATTTCCTCGTCAAAGCTCAGATCTGCCACGAAGTCGCTTCGTTCCCGGTTGAGGACGCGGAACTCCATGCCGCCGAGGTCCTTTGTCCCGAGTCCGTCATCGACCTTTTCGCGGACGGCGGCCTCGTCGGGAGCTTCGGTCTCCGCAGCCTCCCCGGGAGCCTCCGCCTCCGAGCCGGGCGCGGGCACGCCGTCATCGGGGCCGGTGCTTTCCTTCGTCTCGCCGCATCCCGCGAGCGCGCTGCCGATCAGAACGAGCGCGAGCAGAAGCGAAAGGATCTTCTTTGCCATGATGGTTTCCTCCTTGATTCGCTTGGATTACATATTCAGGATAGCACAACCGGCGCTCCTTGTCAACAAGTTTTCGAGAATTCGCGCGGAAAAAACACGGTTTGCGGCGGAAATCCGGCGGGAACGCGAAAAGCCCTCCCGACACGCCCGGAGAGGCAGCCGGAAGGGCAAGGAGAGAAATCCGTCGGGATCCGTCAGCGCGCGGGCAGCCTGCTTTGGAGAAGCGGGATCCCTTCTTCCACCCACCACAGGTTATCCACGCCGCCGGAACTCATTCCGCCGTGCGCGAACTGCTCGACGACGGCAAAATCCATATATTTGTCGGTCAAAGGCTTGCCCGAAAGGGAAAAGTATTCCTGTTGGATCCACGTCTCCAGCTCG
>JAFYBI010000073.1 GCA_017540285.1 Clostridia bacterium
ACCGTCCGCGATCTCTTCAACCTCGGCCTGCGGCTCAACGGGATCATTTCGATCGCGTTCTTCATCGCGTGCGTCTTCTTCCCGCGCCCGCTCATGCTCCTGTACGCGGAGGACGAGGCGCTCGTCTCGATCGGCTGCCAGTATCTGCGCATCGCGGGATGGTCCTATCTTCTGACCGGGATCTCGCAGTGCTATCTCGGTATGATGAAGATCACGGGGCACGCCTCGCGGAGCGCCTGGATCAGCTCGGTGACCGTCGTCGGGAACATCGTGCTCAACGCCGTCTTCATTTTCGGGCTCCTCGGCGCGCCTGCCATGGGAGCGGAAGGGGCGGCTCTCGCCACGGTGATCGCGCGGATCGCGGAGCTCGTCTGGTCGATCGCGTCCACGTTCGAAAAGGACTTCCTCCCGCCCGATCTGCGGCGTCTCTTCTTGAGGGACCGCGAGCTCTCGCGCGATTTCCGCAAATGCACGCTCCCGCTGCTCGGCGCGTACCTTCTCTGGGGGATCGGCTTCACGTCGTACACCGCGATCATGGGGCACCTCGGACCGGACGCGGCTGCGGCGAGCTCGGTCTCCGCGGTGGTGCGTGACTTGATGTGCTGTATGTGCAACGGCATCGCGGCGGCGGGCGGCATCCTGGTCGGCAACGAGCTCGGCGCGGGCAATCTCGAAAAGGGGCGGATCTACGGCGACCGCACGGCGCTGCTGTCCTTCCTCATCGGGATCTGTTCGTGTCTGATCGTCCTTGCGACGTCGCCTCTCGTCGTGCGCTTCATGATCCTGACGGACGAGGCGCGCCGGCTTCTCTCCGGGATGCTCATCATCATGTCGTTCTATATGATCGCGCGGTGCGTCTGCACCATCGTCATCAACGGCATCTTCGCGGCGGGCGGGGATACACTCTTCGATATGTACTCCCTCGCCGTCGTCATGTGGGGGATCGCGCTTCCGCTGGCTCTGCTCGGCGCGTTCGTCTTCCATTGGCCCGTGCTTGTCGTCTATGCCTGCACCTGCCTCGACGAGATCGGCAAGATCCCGTGGGTGATGCTGCATTTCCGGAAGCACAAATGGGTCCGCGATCTGACGCGCGAGCGCTGAACCGCGGAACCGCCGAAACGGAAAGGAATCTTGCCATGAAAACGATCTATCTCGCCGGGGGCTGCTTCTGGGGATGCGAAAAGTTCTTCGCGCAGTTCGACGGCGTCGTGCATACCCTCGTCGGCTACGCGAACGGAAACACCGCGGCCCCGTCCTATGAGGACGTGAAGCACCGCGGCACCGGCCATGCGGAGACCGTGAAAATCGACTTCGACGAAGAGACGATCTCCCTCGAGGAGCTTCTCGACGATTATTTTCTCGTGATCGATCCGCTCTCCGTGAACAAACAGGGAGAAGATGCGGGGATCCAGTACCGAACGGGGATCTATTACGACGACGGGAGCCTTTTGCCCGTCATCCGGGAGCGGGTCGCCCAGGAGGCGGAAAAGTACAATCAGCCGCTCGCCGTGGAGGTCGCGCCGCTCGAAAACTTCTATCCCGCCGAGGAATACCATCAGAAGTATCTCGATAAGAATCCCGGGGGTTACTGCCATATCCCGGACCGCATGATGCACATCGCGAAAGGAGAAGAATGACATGAAGGTCGTCAACGTCTACGAACAGTATTTTGAAGGAAAATGCACCGTCTATGACACCGAATGGAAGGGGGCGCGCGTCGTTCTTATCGCAACGACCGAGGAGGGGACCGTCCGCTATGAGGCGCAGGTCACCTTCTTCCCGCACACGGAGGAGGATCCCTTTCTGATCCCCTACGACAAGGTCGGGACGAAGGAGCTGTATTTCGCGAAGGGCCGCCGCTCCAAGAAGCGCGAGGAGGCCTATCTTTCGATCATCCGCGGGATCGGCGACGAGCTTGCCGCGAAGATGGACGGCACGATCGACTGGGACAAGCCGCTGATCGAAGCGAGGAGAGGCTGACATGGCGGCGATCACGGTGCGCAGTCTGACGGAGGGGGATGCTCCGTACTTTGCCGAAGAGGAACGGAAACAGGGCTGGCATACCGCGGATGAGAAATTCCTCGACCGACTCCGCGACGCGCGGGACGGGAAGTGTATTGCCCTCGTCGCCGAGATCGACGGCGTGCCGGCCGGCTACGTGAACGTCTATCCGATCTGCGATGCCGGAACGCCGTTCGCGGAGAGGGGACTGCCGGAGATCGTCGATTTCGCGGTGCTGGAGAAGTTCCGCGGACGCGGCGTCGGTTCGGCCCTCATGGACGAGGCGGAGCGCATCGCCGGGGAATACGCGGATACCGTCTGCCTCGGCGTCGGCCTGCACGCGGGATACGGTTCCGCGCAGCGGATGTACGTCAAGCGCGGGTATATCCCCGACGGATCGGGCGTCTGGTACCGCGGCCGGGTGTGCGAACCGTATTCGCTCTGCGAGAACGGCGACGATCTCATTCTGTATCTCTCGAAGAAGCTGCGGTGAGGAGTTCATGATGATCGACAGACAACGCATCCTCCATACCTTCTGTACCCTCGTCTCTTTCGATTCCGAGTCGTTCTCCGAGCAGAGGATCAAGGAGTATCTGAAAGGGCGGCTCGACGCGCTCGGCATGCATCCCGTCGAGGACGACGCCGACCTCCTCTGCGGAAAGCGCGGCCCGGAATCGGCGGGGAATCTCTATGCGCGGCTCGAAGGGAATATCGGCGGGGAACCGGTCCTCTTTTCCTCGCACATGGACACGGTGAAGCCCGGACGGGGAAAGGTGCCCGTTGTCCGTGAGGACGGGACCGTCACCTCCGACGGCACGACCGTGCTCGGCGCGGACGACTGCGGGGGGCTCACGGCGATCCTCGAGGCGCTTTCCGTGATTCGCGAAGAGGGTCTCCCGCATCCGACCGTCGAGGTCCTGTTCCCGATCGCGGAAGAGCTGTACGGACGGGGCAGCGACCGCTTCGATTACGGCAAAATCGAAGCGAAGCTCTGCTACTGCCTCGATCTGACCGGCGAGATCGGACACGCGGTGACGGACGCCCCGACGATCCTCTCGGTCGATATCGTCGTCACGGGACGCTCCGCGCACGCAGGATTCAACCCGGAGGAGGGGATCAACGCCCTCGGCGCGGCGGCGAACGCCCTCTCGAAGATCCCGACGGGCAGGGTCGCCGACGACACGACGGTCAATTTCGGCGTGATCTCCGGCGGGACGATCACGAACGCGGTCCCCGGCGAGGTGACGATCGGCGGCGAAGTGCGCAGTCTGCGGCATGAAGAGGCGATCCGGCGCGGGGAAGAGATCCGGCGGATCTTCGAAGAGGAAGCCGCACGGATCGGCGCGCGGGCGGAGGTGAAGATCGCCGAGCAGGTCCGGGCATACCGGACGCCGCGGGATCACCGGGTCGTGACGCGCTTTGCGGACGCCGTCCGCGCGGAAGGAATGGAACCCACGCTCGGGGTGACCTTCGGCGGCGCGGATCAGAACCACTTTGCCAAGCACGGGATCGCGGGGATCGTCGTCGCGTCCGCGATGCACGACGTGCACACGGTTCACGAATACACGAAGCTCGATGAGCTCGAACGCCTGACGGGGATCGTCTTGCGCCTGATGAAGGGCGGATAAGAAAAAGATGAGGCTGCCGCATTCACTCCTGCAAATGGAGAAATGTGACAGCCGTTTTGTTCTTGTGTGAGAAGACCGCTCGGTTCGTTCAGAATCGTTTCAGCCGCTTTTTCAGCATCTTCGCGAAGAAATAGGCCGCGACGATCTTGGCGATGTCGGGGAGGATATACGGGAAGACGCACAGTCCGAGCGCGGTCATGAGTCCGGGCTTCGACGGTGCGACGACCATGAACCATGCGGTCCCGAAGGCATAGCAGACGAACATGCCGACGAGCATCGAGGCGATTTCGGGAAGCGGCTTTTCTCCGAAGAGTTTTTCCGCGGCACAGTAGATCAGCCCCGCGGCGAGGAAGCCGATGAGATACCCGCCGGTCGGACCGACGAGCTTGCCGATCCCGCCCGAGAATCCGGAAAAGACCGGCGCTCCGAGCGCACCGATCGCCAGATAGACGGCGAAGGCGAGCGTCCCGTACTTCCCGCCGAGCAGGCAGAGCGCGCAGAAGACGCCGAAGGTCTGAAGCGTGAAGGGGATCGGTCCGATCGGTACGGTGATCCACGCGCACGCGGCGATGAGGACCGCCATCAGCGATACGCGCACGAGCTGACGGGCGGCAGTTTGCTTCGTCATGTCAGTTCACTTCGGAGAGGATGCATTCCGCGGCGCCGGCGATCTGCATTTCCCCGGTTCCCGCGGGGATGAACCAGCTCTCGCCCTTGTGAAGCGGATAGACCTCGTCGCCCCATTCCAGCTCGGCGTCCTCTCCCGCGTCGAGAACGAGGAGGGAAGCGAAGCTTCTGTCCGTGGAATCGTAGAGCGCGGTCGAGCCGGGCGCGGTCTTGTACTTCACGACGGTGAAATACTCGCAGGATGCGAGGATCTCGCAGGTGTCGGACGGGCGGAAGCGGCAGGGAAGCGCGAAGCGGATCCCGTCGATCTCCTCCGGCGTGCGGAGCTTGATGACGTCGATGGCCTTTGCCGTGTGGAGCTCGCGCGGTTTTCCGTCGGCGCCCGGGCGGTTGTAGTCATAGACGCGGTAGGTGATGTTCGAGTTCTGCTGGATCTCCGCGATGAGGATGCCCGCGCCGATCGCATGGACCTGGCCCGAGGGGATGAAATACACCTCGCCGGGATGCACGTCGATGAAGTTGAGCTCTTCTTCGGTGCGTCCTTCCGCGACCGCGGCGGCAAATTCCGGGACGGTGCAGCCCTCCCTCAGACCGTAGACCAGCTGTGCGCCGGGTTCGGCCGCCATGATGTACCACATCTCGGTCTTGCCGAGCTCTCCTTCGTTGGCGAGGCCGTATTCGTTGTCGGGATGCACCTGGATCGAGAGACGGTCCGCCGCGTCGATGAACTTGATGAGCAGCGGGAAGCGGTCGTAGCGCGCGCCGCAGAGCCCGAGGACGGAACGGCGTGCCGCGTCGATGTAGTCGCCGAGCGCGATGCCCGCGTATTCGCCGTCCGCGATGACGCACATCTCCTTTTCGCGGACCGTGAGCTCCCACGATTCCGCGATCTTTTCAAAAGGCGCCGTTTTGTTGTATTCGCGTCTGAGACGGTCTCCGCCCCAGATGATTTCCTTTGAAACGGGTCTGAGCAGAAGCGGGTACTTTTTCATGATGACCTCCTTGTGGATCTTGACGGCCGGACCGGTCAGAGACTGACGTCCGAGGGGCCGTAGACGATTTCGTTCAGCCAGAGCTCGCGCAGGCTCATGGTCAGACCGCGGTGGGAATTGTGGGACTTGCACCACGCGCGCCTCAGCTCGGGCATATCCTCCGGCTTCATGCCGAACTGCAGGCGGAGCGCATCGTTGAGGCTCGGGATGATGCCGTCGCAGTCGAAGGGGAAGCAGAAATCGAGGATGACGGTGTGCGGGTTGAGCGCGCGGATGAGATTATAGACCGGGAGGCCGAGGGTATCGACGACCTCGTTCTGATCTTTGCAGGCGGCGATCTTCTTCTCGACCGTGCAGCCGGTGAGCTGCCGGACGGAGCCGAGGTCGCACGCGTGGCCGTTCTTGCCGAGGATGAGATTGCCCGCGACGACGTACACGCCGCAGACGAAGTGATCGCTGACATACCAGTAGACGATGTTCTTGTGCTCATAATCCTCGACGTGGCGGATGTTCGAGCGGGCCGCGGCGTTGATGTGGGAATCGATGACGAGGGGCATGCGGCGGAAGTGTCTCTTCACGATCTCCCCGAGCGGAAGATCGGCCAGCTCCGGGATGCGCGATGTGAAGACCCGGTCGGTGGCGGCGTCGTACGGACCGGGGACCGCCACGCCGACGCCGATGCAGTTCTGCTCCATGTCGTAGGAGCGTCGGACGTTTACGGAAGTCTCCGCGAGGAACGCCTGCACGTTCTCCTCGTAGGTGGCGTTCGGGCGGTACTGGAAGGTGAACTTGTCGAGGGTGTCGAGCCGGAGATTGAGGATCGCGCAGCGGAACTCATAGCGCGTGAAATCGAGGATCAGCGAGAACCGCTCCGGGTTGATGCTGAGAAGCCCAGCGCGGCGTCCGGCCTGCGAACGGATCTCCTTGACCTGCGTGACGACGTTCCGCTCGAGGAGCGCGTCGGCGATCTTTCCGACGGTCACGAGGGAGAGGTCGGTCTTCTCGGAGATCTCGGCGCGGCTGATGCGGTCGACCTCCGCGATCGAGTTGAGGATGGCTTTGATGCTCTCATATTTGATGCTTTTCAGGCTGATATTGGTCATGGATGCGTCCTTCCCGCGGGGATGC
>JAFYBI010000074.1 GCA_017540285.1 Clostridia bacterium
GTATGTAATTCGGAAGTTCGGAAATCGAACTGCCCGCAGGAGCACCGATACGGGACAGAACATTGCCGTCCTGATCCCGGAAGGTGGCATAATAATAGTCATCAAACCTGGCATTGACACGAATCTCCTCTTTGCCGGAAACGCTGGTCACTGTATAGGTGCCGTCTTCGCCAAAATCGATGGGCGTATCAGAACCTTCGATATACCATCCCGTGAACCTCTGTCCACTGGTCATGTCGGGAACCTGAGGCTCGAAGAGCGTATCATTGGCAACGATCTTCTGTCTGTAATATACTTTATCACCGACATAAAAGACATATGTGTCTGTCGTCGTTTCCGTCACGAGATAGACGGAGAAGTGCTCCGCCATGAAGGTGACCGTATTGTTCTCGGAAACGACAATGCTGCGTTCCGGACGGTTGCCGTCTTCGTCGACATAGTAAACCGTCAGGATCTCGCCGTCGCCGAATGCGTCATCCGTGATGGTGACGTCGACCGGCTCTGCCGGCTGCCAGGCATCGCCGTTCTCGTCGAGAATGGTGATGTCATAGCGCGCAAGCTCGGTTTCCGTCTCCGCTTCCTCCGCTTCGGGTGCGCTGCGAAGGGCCTTGGCGCCTCTGAGCATGACGGAGGGCTGCGGCATCTGGTTGACAGCGGTTACGGTCGCGCCCACCGGCAGCTTACCGCTGACAACGACGGGACTGTAATCCTCTGCCGCAATGACCTGTTCTTCGGTTTCGACCGCGTCAACAGGTTCCTGCTCGAACTCATCGCCGATTGTTTCCGCTTCTTCGATGAATTCCCGTTCCACGTCCGCGTCATCGTATGCAAACACCGAGACGGGGCACAGACCGAGAACCATCACCAGAGCGAGAAGCGTTGCGAGAGTGCGCTTCATGGATGTGATTTTCATGCGTGTTTCCTCCTGGAATTCTGCGGCGCTGTTGCGTCGCTCATCGGAAAATGGTGAATCATGTGTCGCCGGACCGAAATATCCCGCGCGCGGAAGTCGTGCGGGCCGCGGAAGGAATCGGGTTCCTCCGCAGACCGATCCGGGTTCCGTCATTCTGACGCGGAAAGCGCCGGCTGACATGCCCGTGCTTACCGAATCAGAAGGACGGAAAAACCTGTGAAGCATAGAAAATCGGATAGTCGCCCATGATTCCGTTTTATTATACACTGAACCTTGTCTGTTTGCAAGTAGTTTATCGATATTTTTTGGTTTATCACACGGTTGTTAACGAAATATTTACAATTTCGACGGCCCGAAATGAATAGATTCTCTGTCGCTCAAACGCAAATACTCATGTTTTGTTTCGTGCTATAAAAATTTGCTCACACAGCTCTCTCTCCTTCGGCACCGCCGCGTCCGAAGCGCTCTTCCTTCCCCAAACCGGCCGAAAAGCGGTTCGCTATTTGCCTGATATCTTGTAAGGCATCTGCAAATCTCCGCCTTTTCCGGGCGCCGCAGCCCCGTTTTCCGGCCCGCACGCGGCCTCTTTCCTCAAAAATGAATGCCGGTTTTCCCTATCCTCCCCCTCCAACCCCTTATCCGTCAAGGCTATTCGCAGGCGCGCGCCGGGAAAATGCGTCAAAATCCAAAGAAATGTTCCCTTTTGTTCACAAAAGCCCCCGCCGATGGACATATTCTTTCAGTATAATATAGAAGTCAAATCATACCTATCCAGAAAAGAGACCGAAATCATGAAAAAATCCGGGATCGCGGCGGCCCTTTCGCTTGCCGCAGCCCTGCTTCTCACCGTGACCGCCTGCACCGGAGAAGGCGAACCCGCCCTCTCTCCCGCCGCCGGGACGCCCGAAACCGTCGCCGAGACGCCCGCCTTTTCGCTCACCCCGCAGGAGCAGCTCGCGATCGCCAAGGACTATATCGATTCCCCCGTCGAGGACCTCATCGCCGCCATCGGCGAACCCGCCGACCGCGACTACGCGCCGAGCTGCATGGGGAGCGGCGACGATGGGAATCTCTACTACGACGGCTTCATCGTCTATACCTACCGCGAAGGGGATTCGGAGGTCGTGATCGATGTGGAATAACAAGCTGAAGCACGCGGCCATCTTCGCCGCCTTCGCCATCGCCTCCGGCGCGCTCTTCCATGTGACCGTCAAGTCCATGCAGGCCGCGCAGGCCGCCGAAAAGGCCGCCGTCCCCGCCGAGACCTCCGCCGTCGATCCGCTCGTGCCGGAGGAGGAGGCGAACGCCCTCGAAGGGATCGCCGGCACCAATACCCTCTCGGCGTCCTCTCCCGCAAGCGACGCATCCCCCGCCGCCGCGCCCGCGCCCTCCGGACAGAGCGCCGGCGGCAACACCGTGGGCGTGATCGACGACGAACCTGAGGCCGCGCCGGATCCCGATTCCTCCGCCGAAGATCCCTCCGGGGAGAGCGTCGGCTACGCGGACGGCGAGGAGCTCGTCATGACGGCGCGCGTCTCGCTCACCCTCAAAAAAAGCGGCACCGAGCACGGCGCCTTCCTGCACGGCTACGAGGACGGCACCTTCCGCCCCTCCGGGACCATCACCCGCGCCGAGGCCTGCCAGATCCTCTACAACCTCCTCACCGTCGCCCCGACCGACCGCGCGAAGCTCTCCGACACCCCGTCGAACGCGTGGTACTACGACGCCGTCGCCTCCCTCGCCGCCTACGGCGTGATCGACGTGACCGACGCCAAGGCCCGGCCGACCGAGCCCATGACCCGCGGCGAATTCGTCTCCGCACTCGCCTACTTCTTCCCGGGCAAGATCACCCCGAAGGGCGGCTTCCCGGACGTCAAGATCGACTATCCCTACTACGCCGCGGTGCAGAAGGCGGCGGCAAAGGGCTGGATCAAGGGCTATGACGACGGCACCTTCCGTCCGAACGGCACCATCACCCGCGCCGAGGCGGCCACGGTCGTCTGCCGCGCGCTGGGCCGCACCGCCGACGCCGCGTGGATCTCCCTGAACGCCGGCGCGCCCCTCTACAGCGACCTGCCCGCGACCCACTGGGCCTATGCCACCGTCATGGAGGCCGCGCTCGCCCACACCGCCGCCGGCACCCCCGAGACATGGACCTCGGTCGACGGTTACGAGGGCGGCGACATCCTCCTCTTCGACGGCCTCGACTATTCGATCATGGGCGAGAGCGGACAGCTCCTCACGGACACCGTCTGGGGCCGCCACCTCACGCTCGACGCGTCCGGGAACTACACCTCCGGCGACGCCGACGTCGACGCGATGGCCAAGGCGATCCTCTCGAACATCACGAACAGCTCGATGACGCGGCGCCAGAAGCTCGAAGCGGCGTTCGTCTACGTCCGCGACGGCTACTTCTACCGCCGGAACAATTTCTACGAGGTCGGCCAGACCGGCTGGGAGGTCGACGAAGCCCGCACGATGTACGAAACGGGCAAGGGCAACTGCTACAACTACACCGCAGCCTTCTGCATGCTGGCCCGCCAGCTCGGCTACGACGCGGACGCGGTCAGCGGTCTCGTGGGCATCGAACAGCAGAAGCACGGCTGGGTGGAGATCCCGATGGACGGGAAGCTCCTCATCTTCGACACGACGCTCGAGAACTCCTACCTCGCGGAGGACCAGAGCTGGAACATGAAATTCTTCGCGCTCTCCTACGACGATATCCCGTGGCCCTATACGAAGTGACCGATCCTCCGAAGACTTTTGCCTTTGGCCGAAGGAGCCTGCCATGCACAACGAATGGGATGATCTCAAAGAGTCGCTCGGCCTCACCCCCGCCAAGGGGTACCTCCCCTCCGCGGAATTCAAGGATCTCGACCTCCAGGCCCGCGTCGTCCGCCTGCCGAAGGGGCATGTGCTGCCCGCGGCGGACAAGCCGGAGGTCTACGTGCTGCACACCGGCGTCCTGATCTGCGCCGTCGAGCCCGCCGGGCGTTCGGACGCCGCCGGACCGGTGAAACCGGCAAAGCCCGTGATCGACAACATCCTCTGGAAGCCCGGGACGATGTACTTCGACATCCACCGCGTCGCCGGGGTCCCCGTCCGGGAGTGCGTCATCGCCGCGGAGAACGCCGTTCTGATCGCCGTCCCGATCGCCGCCGCCGACGCGGTGAATATGGGGGACGCGCATCTCTTCCGCCTGTATGCGAAGCGGCACGAGGAGAACCTCGCGGATCTCCGGACACGGAAGAACACGCTTCTCTGCATGTCCGCCCCGGAGCGGTACGACTGGTTCCTCGAGAATTACCCGGGCCTGATCGACCGGGTACAGCACCGCCGGATCGCGTCGTTTCTCTGCATGACGCCGGTATCTCTCTCCCGCATCCGCCGCACGAAGCGCGTGAAAAGCTGAAAGCTGAAAGGAAGCCCTGCGGGGCTTTCGGACTTTATGCAGCCTGCGCGCCGCGGAGTCCGCGGGGACAAATGGCGGGCTCACCGGGCGGTGCCCGGGGACACAAAGAGCGCGCGACGAAGGTGCGCGCGGAGAAAGGACGCGGTCCTTTCATCCTTCTTGCGCTCTGACGCATGAACGCGCGGGCTTGCGAAGTGAGCCCGCCTCATGTCTCCGGGCACTGCCCGGCGCGGCTGCGCTTGCGGATGGAGTGCGGGTTTTCTCCTTTATGCAGGAGAGGAAATGGTCAGAGAAAGCTCTGCGGAGCTTTCTCCCATTGATTTGCTGTCCTGCGCGGACGGCGGACAAGAGTGCCTCCCCGGTTTCACTCCGTGAAACCGCCCGGCCATCTTGGGGATCAC
>JAFYBI010000075.1 GCA_017540285.1 Clostridia bacterium
ACCCGGATTTCGAGTCACGCCTCTTCGACCTCTTGAGTACTTCTCCGCGGCGTTTAGTATACCACATTTCCATCCGATTTGCAAGGGGTTTTCGATCATTACAAAAAATAATTTTCGGAGAGGGACCCTGTGATCGGCTTCTTTGTTTGCTTCGGGGCGTTTTCATCTCTCTTCGCCGCGCCGTTTTCAAGCCGCGCCGCCCGTCCGCCGATACCGGGTATTCCCGGCATACAGGTTCAAAACCGGGCGGAATGCTCCGGCCCAAGCGGTCCCCGTTCTCCTTCGCCATTCGGAAATGCGCCGCCGGACTCGCTTCGCGGCGATGCTGACGTCAGAGGACAACCCGGATGCCGCGCATTTTCCGACTCTTCTTGACTTCCCCGGAATTCTCCTGTATAATAGCATACAGGCGAGAGCCGAAAATTCGAAACGGAAACGAGGTTTTTCGACATGAAAAGGCAACAGGCATTCGGCGGCAGCGCAAAACTGCTCAAGGGCGGTCTTCACTGCCATACCAGACGTTCCGACGGAGCGGGAGAACCGGATGAAGTCATCCGTCTCCATGCGAAAAACGGGTATGATTTTCTGGCGCTGACCGATCACCGCTTTTACAACTACAAGAATTTTGCGCCGGAGGTACCGATCACCATCATCCCCGGCATGGAATTTGACGGGACCTTCGCATACGATCACGGCTTCCGCTGTTTCCACACGGTCTGCATCGGCCCCGCCAAAGAAGACGGCAACGGATATGACCAGGACGAACGGGTGGATTCCGCCAAAACGACCGGACAGGAAGATTACCAGCCCTATCTCGACAAGATCCATGCGAAGGGGAATCTGACCATTCACTGCCATCCCGAATGGAGCGGCACTTCCGCAAGATACTTTGAAAAGCTCCGCGGCAACTTCGCGATCGAGATCTGGAACAGCGGCTGCGCGCTCAACTGCCATATGGACAGGGACGCCGCCTGCTGGGATGAACTCCTGGGACAGGGGATCCGGGTGTACGGCGTCGCCGTTGACGACGGTCACGGGATGGGGGACCACTGCAACGGCTGGGTGCGCGTCAACGCGGAGAACACGATCTCGTCCATTCTTGACGCGCTGAAGGACGGCAGATTCTACTCCTCCTGCGGGCCGGAGATCTATGATTTCTACGTGGACGGCGACAAGGCATGCATCGACTGCTCCGCGGCTTCCGTCGTCCGTCTCCAGAGCGACATGCACCCCACGAGGATCGTCACTTCCGCCGACGGTTCGATGACCCATGCGGAGATCGGCCTGAACGGGTGGCCGGGTCATTATCGGTATGTCCGCATGACGGTGATCGACAAAGACGGCAAATACGCGTGGACAAACCCGATCTGGCTGGACGATTGAAGCATAAAGAAATCCTATCCGCTCGGTTCCCGTCGTTCGCGGTGCCGCCGCGTTGTGACGCCCTCTTCTTTATCCCTCCCCGAGCAGTTTGACGAGGCGCCGCGCAGCCTCCTCGGTGTCCTCCGGCGAGCCGAAGGTCGAGAAGCGGAAGTACCCCTCTCCGCATTGGCCGAAGCCCTCGCCGGGGGTACCGACGACCTGGATCTCGTGCAGTAAGCGGTCGAAAAAGTCCCAGCTATTCATGCCGTCCGGGCATTTCATCCAGAGGTACGGCGCGTTTTTCCCGCCCGTGTACCACACGCCGACCCGATCGAGCGCCTTCATCAGGGTCTTCGCGTTCTGCTTGTAGACGGCGATGTTTTCGCGGATCTGCCGCTGTCCTTCCTCCGTAAAGACCGCCGCGCCGCCCTTCTGCAAAATGTACGACACGCCGTTGGTCTTTGTCGTCCGGTTGCGCGTCCACATGGCGTGAAGGCGCTGTCCGCCGCGTTCGAGCTCCAGCGGGATCACCGTATAGCCGAGACGCGTCCCGGTGAAGCCGGCGGTCTTGGAGAGCGAACAGATTTCGATCGCCGAGGTCCGCGCGCCGTCGATCTCGAAGATGCTCCGCGGCAGCTCATGATCCTCAATGAATACCTCGTACGCCGCGTCGAAGAGGATGATCGCCCCGCGGCGGTTCGCCCAGTCCACCCATTTTTGCAGCAGATCACGGGAGAACACCGCGCCCGTCGGGTTGTTCGGCGAGCAGAGGTAGACGAGATCGGCGTCGATGGAATCGCTCGGAGAGGGCAGAAATCCGCTCTCCTCCCCGGACGGCAGGCGGACGATCCTCCGCCCCGCGATGACGCTCGCGTCGACGTAGGCCGGATAGGCCGGTTCCATAATGAGCGCGGCGGAGGACGGCGAAAACAGATCGAGGATGTCCCCGAGCTCGTCGCTGGCCCCGCTCGACACAAAGACCTCGTCGTCCGAAAGAGCGATCCCGCGTCCCCGGTAATGATCCGCGACGGCCCGGCGGAAGAACGGCGCGCCGCACTCTGGCAGATAGCCGTGAAACGTCGCTATCTGCGCCTGATCGTCCACCGCCTCGTGCAGGCTGCGGATCACGGCAGGCGCGAGCGGCAGAGACACGTCCCCGATCCCCATGCGCAGAAGGCGCGTCCCCGGATGAGCGGCGCAATAGGCTTCCGTCTTCGCGGCGATGCGGCGGAACAGGTACGAATCCTTCAGCTCCGCGTAGTGCGGATTCAGTTCAATCATCGGCGATCTCTCCTTCATAGACAAATTCCGCAGGCCCCGTCATCGTGACCGAGCCATCCGGCGAAACCTCGATATCCAGCGTCCCGCCGTCAAGACAGACGGGGATGCGGTCCCCCGCCCGGCAAATCCCTTTCGCGACCGCCGCGGCAACCGACGCGCAGGCACCGGTCCCGCAGGCCATGGTGATCCCGCTGCCGCGCTCCCAGACCCGCATCCGCAGGCCGCCGCTCTCCCGGAGCGAGACGAACTCCGCGTTCACGCCGCCGGGAAAGGCCGGATGACGCTCGATCTTCGGTCCGATCGCGGCGAGGGGCACTTTCTCCGCGTCCGGGACGAAGCACACGGCGTGCGGATTGCCGACGTTCACGGGGATCACGCCGACGGAAACGCCGTCGACATCGAGCGCGATGTCCTCCGCAACCACGGCCCGGCCCATGTCGACCGCGACCCGGCGCACCTTGCCGCAGCGGATTTCGAGCCTCAGCGTCCGCACGCCGGAGAGCGTTTCGATTAAAAGCTCCGTC
>JAFYBI010000076.1 GCA_017540285.1 Clostridia bacterium
CTACGAAAAGGTCCGCAACGGCGAATGGTATCTGGACGACTTCATCGGGATGATGAAGGACGTCTACATCGACGTCAACGGCGACACGAAGCGGGATGACGGCGATATTTACGGATTCGCCTGCAGCTCCGCCCTGTACGCCATCCAGGAATCCTTCGGCATCGAGCCCGTCAAGGAGGACGAGGACGGACGGCTGTACCTCGACATCAACAACGAGACGACGGTGACGCTGATCGAGAAATTCTACCACATGATGGCGGAGACGGAGGGGGGCTACCTCAACAACGCCGAAAGCATCTACACGTTCGCGTCCGGAAACGCCCTCTTCGGCATGTTCGATCTGGGCAGAGTGCTCAGCAATCTCCGCGACGCGGAAGTCACGTACGGGATCCTTCCGATCCCGAAGCTGAACGAGCTGCAGGCGGACTATATCTCCGGGTCCACCGACCGACCGTTCGCGATCCCCACGACGGCGCAGAACGACGAGCGCCTCGGCGTCATCATCGAAGCGATGTCGGCGGAGGGCTACAAGCAGGTGCGCCCAGCCTTCTTTGAGATCGCGCTCAAATCGAAATACGCATACGACGCGGAATCCGCCGAGATGCTGGAGATCATCGGCAACACCATCGTCTTGGACTTCTCCTATATCTATTCCAACTTCGGCGGGTTTGCGTGGACGCTGATGAACATGATGAGCGTGGGCAATCCCACGAAGGATTTCGCCTCCTATTACGCGAAAAACGAGAAGGTGCAGAAGAAGACGCTGGAGAAGCTGCAAAAATCCTTTAACAACCTGAAGAATCCGTAAGAGACCTGCCGGAGAACGGCGCCTGCTGCCGATTCCGGTGTCCGTCCCCGACGGAGACCGGCCGGCGTCGCGGCAATCCCTCACTTTCCCGGAAAGAAGGAGGACGCATGGAACGATACCAAAACACGAATCTGCCGTTTGAGGAGCGGGTCGACGATCTCGTCGCGCGGATGACGCTCGAGGAGAAGATCGCCGTCCTCATCGAGACCTCCGAGGCAAACGAGCGGCTCGGCATCCCGAAATATTACCACGGAAACGAAGCGCTGCACGGCGTGGTGCGGCCCGGGAAATATACCGTCTTCCCGCAGGCCATCGCGTTCGGCGCCATGTTCGACTGCGCCCTCATGGAGGAGATCGCCGAAGCCATCTCCGACGAGGCGCGGGCGATGCACCACCGCGGGCAGGCGATCACCGAGAAGAATACCCTGTTCGGCGGGCGGTACAGCGGGCTCCTCACCTTCTGGTCGCCGGATCTCAATCTCTGCCGCGATCCGCGGTGGGGCCGGACCCCCGAGACCTACGGCGAAGACCCGTATCTCGCGGGCAAGACCGGGGCGGCGTTCGTCAGAGGACTGCAGGGCCGCGATCCGAAGTACCTCAAGGCCGTCGCGACGCCGAAGCACTTCACCGCGAACAACGAGGAGCACAACCGCTTCTCGTGCAACGCCGAAATGAGCGAGAAGACCTTCCGGGAATACCACCTCGAGCCGTTCCGGATCGCGGTGAAGGAGGGGCATCCCGCCGCCGTCATGGCCGCCTACAACGCGATCAACGGGATCCCCTGCCACGAGAACCGGCGGCTGCTCACCGACATCCTGCGCGGGGAGTGGGGCTTCGACGGCTACGTCGTCTCGGACTGCTCGGGGGTCGCCCGGCTCTGGGACGCGCACAAACGGTACGCCGATCCCGCCGACGCCGCGTCCGCCGCGATGAACGCCGGGGTGGACCTCGAATGCGGGGGCTACGCGGCGTACGAGCATCTGTACACGGAATTCCTCGCCGGGCAGGTCGAAAAGGGGAGGACGACCGAGGAGCGGATCACGGAGGCATGCCGCCGGGTCCTGCTCGCGCGCTTCCGCCTCGGACAGTTCGATCCGGACGAGCAGGTCCCGTTCTCGAAGATCCCGCTTTCCGTTGTGGGCTGCGAAAAGCATCGGGACCTCGCCCGGAAGGCCGCGCTCGAATCGATCGTCTTGCTCAAAAACGACGGCGTCTTGCCGATCGGCGGGGACAAAACGATCGCGCTCGTCGGGAACAACGCCGCCGTCTGCCAGTTCGGGGATTACAGCGGCGAACCGCTGAACCGCCCCGTATCTCCCCTTGACGGCATGCTCGCGGAGTACGGCGCGGCGGTCACGGCGGTCCCGTGGAAATGGCGCCCCGACGGACAGACCTACGTCCCCGCGGACCGGGCGCATCTCTGCACGCCGGACGGGGAGCCGGGACTTCGCGGCGAATATTACGCGAACGCCGGATTCCTCGGCGAGCCGATGACGCGCGTCGATCCCGCCGTCGACTTTGCGTGGAACGACCGGATGCCGGACGCTTATATCACCTCGGTGCAGTATTCGATCCGCTGGACGGGCGCGCTGTGTCCCGACACGGACGGCGTGTATCTTCTGCGCCTTGTATGGTCCGGGAGCGCGCCGTGCGAAAAGCCGACGATCACGGTGGACGGGCGGGATCTCGGTCAGGAGGCGGCCCTCACGCTCGAGGCCGGACGGCGGTACTCCCTCGTGATCGAATACCGGAAGGCCGCCGAGGACCCGATGATCCGGTTCGAATGGACGCCCCCGGAGAGTGGGATCGGCGATCCGTTCGCGGAGGAGATCGCGGCGGCGTCCCGGGCGGACGTGACCGTGGCGGTCGTCGGGCTCGGGCGGGAATACGAATGCGAAGGCCGCGACCGGGAAAGCCTCGGTCTGCCGCCGGAGCAGGAGGAATTCCTCGCGCGCCTCTTCGATACGGGAAAGCCGGTCGTCGTCGTGCTCGAGGCCGGGAGTCCCCTGTCCGTGCCGGAGATCGAGAGGCGCGCGGCGGCGGTGATCGAAGCGTGGTATCCCGGCGAGCGGGGCGGGGAAGCCCTCAGCCGGCTGATCGCGGGCCGCGAGAACTTCTCGGGACGGCTCCCGGCGACGTTCCCGATGTCCGCCGACGATCTGCCGCCCTTCGACGACTACGAGATGGCGCACGGCCGGACGTATCTGTACGCGAAAAAGCCCCCGCTCTGGCCGTTCGGGTTCGGGCTGTCCTATACGCGCTTCTCCTATGCCGATCCCCGCGTGGTGCGCACGCCGGACGGCTGGGACGTGGCGGTCACGGTCAAGAATACCGGAGAGCGCGCCGGAGACGAGGTGGTCGAGCTGTACCTCGACAGCGCGGGGGTGCCCGGCCAGGCGAACTGGCGGCTCCGCGGATTCCGGCGGGTGACGCTCGGGGCGGGCGAGGAGCGGCGCTGTGTCTTCCGCCTGACGGAGGAGGACTTCACCCTGTACGACCACGACGGCCGGGCTGCTTACCGTCCCGGCACTTACACGGCGTCGCTCGGCGGCTCTCTGCCGGACCGGCGCAGTCTCGAGCTCGGCGCGGCGGCATGCGTGTCCGTCGCGATCGAGGCGGAATGAGAGAATTCCCGATCAGATCAGGAGGATGATCATGTACATCGCAAAACCGACGAAAGAACAGCTTGCCTGGCAGGACATGGAGCTCGGCGTCCTGATCCACTACTGCCTCGAAATCTACCGCCCGGACCTCGGGGGAGACTGGTACAAGACGGATCGGGTGCGGACCGCGCTGGCGCCCGAGACGATCCGGCCCGAAAAGCTCGACCCCGCCCAGTGGGTGAGAAGCGCGGCGGCGCTCGGGGCGAAATATGCCGTCCTCGTGACGAACCACTGCACCGGATTTTCCCTCTGGGACTCGAAGGTCAACGATTTCTCCATCGCGCACACCGGATGGCGGGGCGGCGGCGGGGACATCTGCCGGGAATTCATCGCAGCCTGCGCCAAATACGGCCTGAAACCCGGCTTCTACTATTCCACCGGGTGCAACGGGTACTACAACATCAACGACAACTGGAAGTGGGACTACCGGAGTCCGGAGTATCAGGCCTACGTGAAGAACGTCGAGGCGCAGGTCACGGAGCTCTGGACGATGTACGGCGACCTCTTCGAGATCTGGTTCGACGGCGGGATCATCCCTCCCGAAAAGGGCGGCCCGGACCTCACGCCGATCCTGAGGCAGCATCAGCCGCACGCGATCTGCTTCCAGGGCCCGCGCGACTGGGCGCACAACACCCGCTGGGTCGGGAACGAGGACGGGCTCGCGCCGGAGAACTGCTGGGCGACCACCAACGCGGGCGAGGCGCGGTACGACGGCACCGTCCCGGACGAAAAAGCGGGCGTCGGCGATCCGGACGGGAAATACTACTGGCCGGCGGAGTGCGACATGCCCAACCGGACGCACCGCGCGTTCGGCGGCGGATGGGCATGGAAGGCCGGGGAAGAGGACCTGCTCTATTCGACCGACGAGCTGCTCGACTGCTATGTCCGCTCGGTCGGGCGCAACGCCAACATGCTCATGGGCATGGCGATCTCGACCGACGGGGACTTCCAGGACGAGGCGCAGTTCAAGGCGTTCGGCGGGCGCATCCGCGAGACCTTCGGGATGCCGCGCGCCTTCCTCGGGCATCCCGCGCTGAGCGAGGGGAAATGTGCCCTCTCGTTCGGGGAATCCGTGCCGGTGAAGTACGTCTCGATCCGGGAGGACATCGCGGACGGTCAGCGGATCCGCGGCTTCCGCATCCTCGCGGACGGGCTGCCCGTGTACGAGAGCGCATGCGTCGGGCACCGGCGGATCGTGCCGTTTGAAAACCTTTCCGCCCGGGAAATCACCGTGGAGATCACGAAGGACGCGGGCCGCGCATCGATCCGCGACGTCGCGGTGTATTGATCGGCAGACAACGAGAAAAGGGGCTGTCGCATGAACTCTCCAAGAAACGGAGGTGTGCGGCGGTCCCTTTGTTGTTCTGTATATAGGCGCGCGACGGCGTTGAAGAGCATGGCTTCGCACCGTATTTTATGTGTCATTGCGAGGACTGAATTTCCGCGGTGCGGGAACTCTTGTGATGTGGCAATCCGCATCCCCTGTATGGGGGAAACCATGGAGAATGGCTGTCCGTCTCGGGGTGGGGTACGGATTCCCACGTCAGGGCCATGAGGCCCTTCCTCGGAATGACACCATAACATGCAGCTGACAGATCATTCGATCAGCGATTGCCTGAAATGGGTACCAACCGCATAAACGAGTGTCATTGCGAGGAGCAGGTCCCGAGACCTGCGACGTGGCAATCCGTATTCCCTGTGTGGGGGAGAAACCATGGAAAATGGCTGTTCGTCTCGGAACGACACGTCTCATGTGGGTTTCCGCCCATATGTTTATGCAGTCGTTCTCACATAAGGAAAGGCGGATTCCAGTGTCAACGGGCACCAAGTTCCTTATGCGACAGCCCCTTGTTGTTGTGAAGAAAAGATTCAGTTCACCGCCTTCGCCGCGGTGAGAAGGAAGGCTTTGAACGCCGTCACCGTCATGGGCGCGTTCCAGCCATAGCCGTCCGCCGGCGCTTCGGGAAGAAGGCCCCGCGCCGAGAGGACCGCGATCTCCCCGGACGCCCACGCGGGAACGCCTTCGGGCGCGGCAGCATCCGTCTCCGGGGCGGCTTTCAGGCAGCGCGCCAGCATCACGGACGCCTCGGCAAGCGTCACCGCCCGATCCGCGCGCAGCGTGCCGTCCTCATACCCGCGCAGAACATCGCAGGCAGCGGCGCCGCGGAGAGCGGGC
>JAFYBI010000077.1 GCA_017540285.1 Clostridia bacterium
CGGCAGGTGCGGGAGCGGTCGGTTCCGGCTCCTCGGCGGGCGCGTTTTTCGATGCGCGGGTCATCGATTCGTAGTTGACGAGCGCGTCCTTTTCGCTCTCCTCGTGCACGACGGTCTCCGTGACGATGCTCTTGGTCGCCTCGTCGGTCGAGCAGAGCACCACTTCGGAGATCTGGCAGCAGCCGGAGACGCATCCGCCGTTGCGGAAGCGGACAAAGCGGAAGGGCTGGGTATCCTCGACGGCGGCAGCGAAATAGGTGAAGTCGACGTCCTGGAAGAAGCTCTCGTTCCCGGTCAGGATATCGACCCAGTCGGAGCCGTTCGTCGAGCCCTGGATCTTCCACTCGTTGGGATTTCTGCCGTGATAGGAGGAGTTGTCGTTCGCCGTCGCCATGATGACGCCGTCGATGACGGTTGCGGACTTGAGACGCGCGACGGATTTCATCGGGAAGGTCGACGTGCAGAATTTGGTCCCGACGTTGTTGTCCCAGATGTTGTTCGGACCTTCGTTGTGGTTGCCCTCCGTCCCGTCGCGGAACATGTAGGTCTTGATCGGCGTGCGGTTGATCGCGGCCGCGGCGGCTTCGAGCGTTTCGTAGCCTTCGCCGGAGCTCAGACCGCCTCCCGCCTTCAGGGTGATATAGGTCCAGGACGCGCTGTCAGTGTCGCATTCGCCGATCTCGTCGGACCAGTTCCAGCGGTAGTCGAGGGTGCCGTTCGGGTTGGCGTCGTTGTACTGGAAGTCGACGAGGACCTGTCCGGCGTTCTTGAGATCGATCATCGAGGGCACGTACTTGTATTCGATGATCGCGTGTCCGTCGATGTCAAAGGAGAACGCCATTTCGTAGTCCTTCGGCCCGTCGCCGTTCATCGCGTAGACGGATTTGCCGAGCGCGGGCGTCAGGGCGGAGCGGTTCTGACCGACCGTCCACGTGGGCCCGAAGATCCCCGGCTCGTCGATGTAGACATACACGCAGTCGTTCAGCTCGCTGCCGGGCTCCGCTTCGAAGGTGAAATCGTTGTCGATCAGCTCGAAGAGGAAGTAGAGCGCCTCGTCGTCCCAGAGGCCGGAGACATAGGCGAGAGAGTTCGCCTGCTTCTTCCCTTCTCCGCCGGTGCGCCAGCTGAGCTTCTGGCGGTCCGCCCTCTTCCAGATCGGATCGATCTCTCCGTCGATCCACGGCGTGCCGTAATAGACGTTCATCTTCTCGCCGATGGAGAAGACGGGGGATGCGGTGACAAGGAGCAGCAAGACGGCGATGAGCGCCGCGCCGAGACGTTTCATGCGGATAAAGATTCCTTTCGGTCCGATATTTCACAGGTTGCCATTCATATTATATAAACTTTCCTCCGCGCTGTCAAGGTTTTTTGTATGAATTCGTCCGAACCCTTGCTTTTTTTCACGGAAAGCGGTATAATGAAGAAAACATCAACCGGCCCGCGCGTGATCTCTGCCGTCCGTGCCGTCTGCCGGGTATCTCCGAGGGTTCTCCGATGACCGAACGCGGCCTCTCCTACGGGCCCCTGCCCGCTCACAAGCTCGATTATTATCCCGCCGGGGATCCGTCCGCCTCGCCGCTCTTCGTCTTTTTCCACGGAGGCGGACTCGAGAGCGGCGACCGGGGGAACGGCTCCGATCCCGTTTTTACAGAGCTCGCCCGCCGCGGCATCAGCGTCGCCTCCGCGGATTACCGGACCTACCCCGCCGCGCGCTTCCCGGATTTCGTCACCGACGCCGCCCGGTGCGCCGCGTGGTGCTCGAAGAACCTCGCCTGCCGGGGGCTGGTGATCGGCGGATCGAGCGCGGGCGGGTATCTCTCGATGATGCTCGCTCTCGCCGGGGACTACCTCGCCGCGTGGGGGATCGACCATCAGCAGAAACGGCAGATCGCCGGGTATTTCTGCGACAGCGGACAGCCGACCGTCCACTTCAACATCCTGCGCGAGCGTCGCCTCGACACCCGGCTCATCCGCGTCGACGAGGCCGCCCCGCTCTGGCACGTGAAGCCCGTGACCGATCCCGCGAAGCTGCCCCGCGTCGCGCTGATCGTCGCGGACAACGACATGGAAAACCGGCTCGAACAGAACCGGCTGCTCCGCCGCACGATGCTTCACCTCGGATGGCCTGCGGAAAAGGTGCCCTTCACCCTCATGGAGGGCTACGGCCACACCGGATACAACTACGCCGCCGCCCCGGACAACTCCCTCGTCTATCCCCCGATGATCGAAGAATTTGTCCGCGCGTCCGTGAGGGCGGCGGAAGAAGGATAAAGCCGAAAGGAGCCCGCCATGCATTTTCAGCTCATCGTTCAGAAGTATTCCCTCGGCATGCTGCTCGCCGCGCCCACGCCCGTTCTCGGCGGTTTCCTGCACACGACCTACCGTCTCGACACCGCGGAGGGCTCGTTTGCCGCGAAGGTCCTCAACCCCGCCGTGATGGCGCGTCCGGAGGCGTATGCCAACATGCTCCGGGCCGAGAAGATCGCGCGCGCCCTCTCCGCCGTCGTTCCCGCGGTATGCGCGATCGAAGCGGACGGCTCCCCCCTCGTGAAGATCGGGGACGAATACGTCATGCTCTATCCCTGGCTCACGTCGAAGCCCCTGTTCCCGCCGAAGCTGACGCCCCGTCACGCCGCCGTTGTCGGGGATCTGCTCGCGAAGATCCACACCTATGCCCTCGAGCCCGGACAATCCCCCTCGGACAAGCCGGCGCCGAACGACTGGAACGCCCTGTGCGCGCTTGCCGAAGAGCGGGACGCGGACGCCGTCTGGCTGCCCGGCCTGCAGGACGCCCTGCCCGAGCTCCGGTCGATGGAGCGGGAAGCGGCGGCCGCGCTGGAGATCCCCGCGAAGAGGACCGTCGCCGGACACCGCGATTTCGATCCGAAGAACGTCCTGTGGAAGGGGCTCGAACCCTCGATCATCGACTGGGAGGCGGCGGGTCCCGTCGATCCGGACGCGGAACTGCTCGACGCGCTCCTCTCCTGGGCGGACGACGGGCGAGGCGATCTCTCGCGCGAGATCGGGGAGGCCTTGCTCGCGGCGTACCGGGCACGGCGCAGCGATCCGGAGGCTGACTGGGACGCTCTCTGCGCCGCCTCCGCGAAGGGACCGCTCGACTGGCTCGCCTACAACATCCGCCGGGCATCCGGGATCGGCACATCGGGCGATTCGGAGCGTCACGTCGGCGAATCGGAGGTGCAGAAGACGCTCAGAGCGCTTGCACGCCGCCGGAACGAGCTCGCCGAAGTCCGCCGCTGGCTGGAGGGCTGAGATGGCGTCGAGGATCCTGCACCTCGCGGTCTGTTCGCTGCTCGAAAAGCAGTTCGGCTTTTCCGACCGCAGCCGGCTGCATGTCGGATGCGTGATGCCGGACGCCTGTACCTCGCGCGACGGACACTTCCGCGTGAAGCTCGCGGACGGACGGCGGACCTACGCGCTCTCGCGGTTCCGCGAACGGTACGGAGACCGGATGCAGAGCGACGACCTCTATCTCGGGTACTACCTGCACCTCGCGGAAGACATGATCCACCGGCAGATCCTGTACGGCGAACGCGGATACGTCCCGACCGAGGAATACGTCCGGCTGCTGCACCGGGATTACGCCCTCCTCAACCCGCTCATCATCGGGAAATACGGTCTCGCGGACGACGTGCGCCTCCCGGACGGCTGGGAGGAGGAGCCGATCGCGCGGGAATTCCCCTTCCGTCTGCCGGAATTCCTCGACGAGATGCGGGGAGACTTCTCGATCCCGCCGAACGACGGGCCGTTTGCCGTCTTCACGCCGGAGATCGCGGACGAATTCATCCGGCGCGCCGCGGAGGCGATGACCGGGGAGATCGAAGCGTGGAGGCGCGGGGAGACAACAATCGACGAGATCGCCCTCGCGTGGGGGTAACGCATATAATACCGTCGGATCGCCCGGATATCCACCGGACGGTCCTTTTTTATTGTTTTCTCATCATTTTCTCATGAATGCCTCTTGACACACAATACTATGCGTGGTATAATATGCTGCGAAAGGAGGTATGGTATGGACATTCAGATGAAACGCGGACTCCTCGAAGCGGCGGTCCTCTCCGCGAGCCGGGATGCGGATTCGTGGGGATATCAGATCATCAAGGACATGAAGCCCTACGTGGAGATTTCGGAATCGACCCTGTATCCCATTCTCAGGCGGCTCGAAGCGTCGGGATGCCTGACCGTGCGGACGGAGGAATTCGGCGGACGGCTGCGCAAGTATTACCACATCCTGTCCGCCGGCCGGGAACGCCTTGACGCCTTCCGCGAGGACTGGAAGGAAGTGCTCGCCGTTTATTCGTTTATCGTGAGGGAGGAGAAAACACCATGACAAAAGCGGACTTTCTGAACGCGCTTGCCCACCGTCTCGGCGCGCTGTCAGAGATCGACATCGCCCGCTCGCTGGACTATTACGAAGAGATGATCGACGACCGCATGGACGACGGCATGACGGAGGAAGAAGCGGTCGCGGCGGCAGGTTCCCCGGAGGACGCGGCGCGGGAGATCCTTTTGAACATCCCGATCCCGCCGCCGGATCCCGCCCCGGTGAAGCGCAAGCCGGACGGCAGGCGGATCTTCCTTCTGATCCTCGCCTCGCCGTTCTTGCTGGTATACTTTGCTCTCGTGCTCTGCCTCCTCGTCGTGCTCTGGTGCATCCCGATCGTCTTCTGGGCGCTGTTCGTCTCGGCGGCTGCCGCGGCGGTCGGCGGGATTATTGCAGGCGTCGCGTCGATCGCGGAAGGCAATCTCATGTACGCCGCGTTCTATCTCGGCGTCACGCTCGCCGGCATCGGGCTTGCGGTGCTTCTCCTCTTCGCGTCCGCCGCCGTGACGAAAGCCATCGCCCGCCTCACCGCCATCATCGCCCGCGGAGCGGTTTCGCCGCTTCGCAGAAAGGGGGCCTGAAC
>JAFYBI010000078.1 GCA_017540285.1 Clostridia bacterium
CACGCGGTCGCCGGGGTTGCAGATCGTCATCATCGCGCACATCATGGCCTCGGTGCTTCCGCAGGTCACGACGATCTCGGTCTCGGGATCGATCGCGCGTCCCATGCTCTTTTCCGCCTTCGCGGCCAGCGCGTCGCGGAAATTCTTCGCTCCGAACGTGATCGAGTACTGATGAGGTCCGTCATGCGCAGCGCGGGCCAGGGCGTCCGTCAGCTCCCGCGGCGGATTGAAATCCGGGAAGCCCTGCGAGAGATTGATCGCTCCGTACTGATTGCTGATCCGGGTCATCCGCCGGATCACGGAGTCTGTAAACGTCTGTACGCGGTCACTCAGCTGTGCCATCTGTATCCTCTTCTTTCGCATCAACGTAAAACACCGCTCCGTCGTCCAGCCGCAGCGCGGCGAGCCTCCCGCCGAACACGCAGCCGCAGTCGATCGCGATGTGGCCGTTCTCCTCGTACACCAGCGGCTGCCGGTCCGCACGGATGTTCACGGTCGGGGTGTGCCCGGTCACCAGAAACGTATCCGGATCGCGAAAATACCGGCGCCCGTAGTCGGGACGGGTCATCAGCAGGTCGGCCGGGGTCAGGCTGTCGATATCGGAGTCCTCATCGAAAAAGGACTCGCCGCTCCGGCTCCCGCCCGCGGCATTGCCCAGGCCGGCGTGCACCAGCACATATCTGTGCCCGCCCGCAGCGATCCGCACGTACAGTTCCGCATCCCCGACGTAGTCAATGATATCTTCCTGCTCCTCGCGGGACAGCTCCGCAAACTGCCGGCAGGTGGTCCCGCCGCCGTCCTTCATCCAGTATGTAAAATCCCAGAGTTCGTCCTCGCCGACCTGCGTCGCGGCATTGTCCTCCGTGATCTCGACCGCGAGTTTCTTCACTACCCGCAGCATCATGTACTCGTGGTTCCCGCAGATCAGGAACGCGTTCGGCCGCGTCATCAGATCCCGCAGCACGCGAATCGGCTCAGGGCCACGGTCGACCGCGTCGCCCAGTACGTAGAGCGTGTCCGCGTCCGAAAACCCGATCTTCCCGAGCAGCTCGCGGAACTCGTCATAGCAGCCGTGGATGTCGGCGATCACATAGATCATAAACGGACCTCCGGCGGGGTGCCGGCGCCGGCCTCGAACTCCACCGGCACGGTAAAGCCGTCCTCCGTGATCTCCGTCACGTAGACGGCGCAGTTTCCGATAAACTTCGACCAGTAGCTGCCGCCCGAAGCCGGGGTCAGGTACTCCAGCGCACCCTTCATCGCGATCGCGTGCGTCGAGATCAGGATGTTCGCGCCGCCGTCAATGCAGCTGTCCCGGGCCGCACAGCCGTCCCCGGACGCCGCAGCCCCCCGGATCAGATCCGCCCGCAGCTCCTCGAGGAACTCTCCGAGCCTTCCCGTCACGGACGACAGCTGCTCCATCCCGTCGGGCGCCGGATTATGCACGAAATCGCGGAAGAATTCCAGCACTTCGGGCGCCGGGTCTTCCATGGTCATCCCCTCGTAGGGGCCGTAGTCCATCTCGATGAGGCGGTCGTCGATGACGATCTCCGGCGATTCATCGGCGGTCGCCAGCTGTGCGGTCTGCACGGCGCGGATCAGCGGACTCGAATACACGCGGTCAAAGGTGATCCCGGCCGTGCGGAAGAGCTCACCGGCCTTTTCCGCCTGTGCGATCCCTTCTTCGTTCAGCGGGTGGTCGCTTCTGCCCTGCAGCGCGCCCGCGCGGTTCATTTCGGTTTTTCCGTGGCGGATGATATAGATCATAAAACCGGTCTCTCCAGAATCTTTGATGCATTTATTATATCAGCATACTCAGCCGTACACCATTTCGATATTTCATCCTGTACGCATCCCG
>JAFYBI010000079.1 GCA_017540285.1 Clostridia bacterium
CCCGGCGGACGACGGTGTTTGCGCCGCGGGTGAAGGTCCGCATCGTCGCACGGGCGGGACCGGATTCGAGGAGCCGGATCTCGCCGTCCGTGAAGGTATCGGTGACCTTCTTGAATTCCCGGATGCCGTGCGCCCAGGTGTCGGAGTCGGTCTCGTCGATGAGCTCAGTCCGCGTGGGCGAGGCGAGATATTCCCGCTCCGCCGCCTTGTCGTAGATCGAGACGAGCTCTCCCGTCGCGGGATCGAAGGTAAGCCGAAGGATCTCGTTCTCGATGAAATCTTCGCCGGTGTTCATCGTGTTTTCCGCCTCGTCCGGCTCGCCGAGATAGAACGCGCGCAGGGTGCGATAACCGAGCGGCGGCAAATGAACGAGGAAGCCGATCTCCCACTTGTCGTCCCTGCCGTTGGTGCGGGGCGCGCGGACGGGCTGGCAGCGGATCGGATGGCCATCCTCGTCGGTGAGGCGCTTCGGAAGGTCGTGAACGGTCACGAACGCGCGTACCGGCCACGGATGCGGGTTGAAGACGACGATCGGGGTGCCGACGCCCTCGTTGGTCCAGCCGGCGCCCCAGCCCGGTTTGTCCGGCCGGAATGCCGCGTCGCCGACGGTGTCGATGTTCCAGCTGATCTGCTGGCAGGCAAAGTTGATCGCGCGGTCTGCGATCGCCTGACTCTCGCCGTGGGTGAAGGCCGCGTTCTCGTAAGCGTCGCGGATCGAGCAGCCGCCCATGATGTCGTGGAACTGGTTGAAGAGCGTGTTCTTCCACGCGCGCTCGAACGCTGCCGTCGGCCAGGCGGTCCCGGCGAGTTTCGACGAGAGCGAGGTGAGGTTTTCGGCGGCATAGAGCATGCTCTCGCTCTTGCGGTTGTTCTTCTTGATCATGGAGCACGCGCTGTAGCAGCCCTTCGCATGGAACTGCAGGTCGTCATGCACCTCGGGCATGTCTCCGTCCCGCACGGCGTCGAAATACTCGTCCGGTGTGGAATAGACGTACGCGTCGCCGAGCTCGTCCTCCATCTTCTCGAGGAGCCGGATGGTCGGACCGCCGCCGTGGTTGCCGACGCCGTAGAAGGCCATCATGTCGTGCCGCACGGCCATGTCGGCGACCTTGGCAAAATTGTCGAAGCAGCCGAGGTTGAAGTTGTACTGGATCGGGATGCGGTAGGTGGGGACCGCGGAGCCGTCCGGGCTCACCCAGCGGAAGAGGGAGTCGGGGATCTCCGGCTTTTCGTGCGGTCCCGGACGCATGAAGACATAGGCGTTCATCCCGGACGCGGAGAGGATCATCGGGAGGGAGCCGTTGTGGCCGAAGGAGTCGACGTTGTATCCGGTCTTCGCCGTCTTCCCGAACTCGCGGCGGAAGAATCGCTGGGAAATCAGGGCATGGCGCGCGAAGGACTCGCCGGAGGGGATGTTGCAGTCGGGCTGGATGTACCAGCCGCCCGTGACGCACCAGCGTCCTTCCTTCACCCGCGCGCGGATCTCGTCGAACATGGCGGGGTCGCTGTCCCGCACCCATTCGTAGTAGGCGGCGCAGGCGGAGGTGAATTTGTAATCCGGGAATTCCTTCATCC
>JAFYBI010000080.1 GCA_017540285.1 Clostridia bacterium
ACCGCTTCTACAAGGATCCCACGCTGGTGACCTACGGCGAGGACGTGCGCGACTGGGGCGGCGCGTTCGCGGTGTACCGCGGACTGACCGAGGCCCTGCCGTACCATCGCCTGTTCAACAGCCCGATCTCCGAATCCGCCATCGTCGGCTCCGCCGTCGGTTACGCGGTTGCGGGCGGCCGTGCCATCGTCGAGCTCATGTACGCGGACTTCATCGGCTGCGCCGGCGACGAGATCTTCAACCAGTTGTCCAAGTGGCAGGCCATGTCCGCGGGTATCCTGAAGATGCCCGTCGTGCTCCGCGTCTCCGTCGGTTCCAAGTACGGCGCGCAGCACTCCCAGGACTGGACCGCGCTCTGCTCCCACATCCCGGGCCTCAAGGTCTGCTTCCCGGCCACCCCGTACGACGCGAAGGGCCTCATGAACCAGGCGCTGAACGGCACCGACCCGGTCGTGTTCTTCGAGTCCCAGCGCATCTATGACAAGGGTGAGGAATTCCACAAGGAAGGCGTTCCGGAGGGCTACTACGAAGTCAACATCGGCGAGCCGGACGTGAAGCGCGAAGGCAAGGACGTCACGATCCTCTCCATCGGCGCGGTGCTCTACCGTGCGCTTGACGCCGCGAAGAAGCTCGAAGCGGACTGGGGCATTTCCGCCGAGGTCATCGACGCGCGCACCCTCGTGCCGTTCGACTACACCAAGGTGATCGAATCCGTGAAGAAGACGGGCAAGATCGTCATCGTCGGCGACGCGGTGGACCGCTGCTCCGTCATGCGCGACATGGCGTCCAACATTGCGGAGATGGCGTTCGATTACCTCGATGCGCCGCCGGCAGTCTTCGGCTCCCGCAACTGGATCACCCCGGCCTTCGAGCTCGAGAAGTACTACTTCCCGCAGCCGACCGGCATCATCGACGTCATTCACGAGAAGCTGATGCCCATCCCGGGATACGTTCCGACGTACAACGAAACCGAACTCGAACACCTCGAACGCGCGAAGAAGGGCGTTTGATGCCATAAGATCTCAACGGGACTGTCGCATTTTCTCCTGATACGGAGGAGTGCGGCAGTCCCTTCGTTGTTCTGTATATGGGCGCGCGACGGCACTGAAGAGCATGGCTTCGCACCGGCTGTCATGTGTCATTGCGAGGGCGAAGCCCGTGGCAATCCGCCCCCCCTGTATGTGTCTGCAATCGTTGACACACAAGGGAAGGCGGATTCCAAAGCCAACCGTCACCAATTTGCCTTTGCGGCAGCTCCTTTTCTTGCTCTCCCGCTTGATTTTCCCCCGGAAATGTGCTATACTCAGACAAAAGAATCCCCCATAAGGAGCTTCGACCATGCCGAAATATCTTCTGTTCCCCGTCAACGACAGCCTGCCGAAGGCGACCTTCTATGTGAAAGCGGGCGGCAGGACCGTCTCCGACTTCACGGCGGCCTACGATCCCGCGAATCCCCGCTTCGACGCGTACGTCGACGTCACGCGCTTCGGCGACTGCGTCATCACCGACGCGTCGGGCGATCCCCTGCCCCTCCAAACGGCGGACCGCCTCCCGACGGTCGATGAGATCCCGGGCGGCGGCGTGCTCCGGCCGGCGGTCCACTACACGGCGACCCTCGGCTGGACCAACGACCCGAACGGCCTGATTTACGCAGACGGCACCTATCACATGTTCGCGCAGCACAACCCGATGAGCACCGACTGGGGCAACATGACGTGGGATCACGCGATCTCCCCCGACCTGCTGCACTGGACCGATCTCGGCGACGTCCTCTTCCCGGACGAAACGGGCACGATGTTCTCAGGCTCCGCGATCTGCGACGAAAAGAACGCCGCGGGCTTCGGCGCGGGCGCGATCCTGCTGTTCTACACGGCGGCGGGCGACCACAGCGAGCTGTCCCGGGGCGTCCCGTTCACGCAGTGCCTCGCCTATTCGACCGACGGCGGCAAAACCTTCGAAAAATACGCCGGGAACCCGATCATCCCGCACATCGTCGGCGCGAACCGCGACCCGAAGGTCCAGTGGTCCGACGAGCTGGAGAAGTACACCCTCTCGCTCTACCTCGACGGGAACGATTACGCGATCTTCTCCTCCGACGACCTGCTTCACTGGTCCCGCTTCTGCACCCTCACGATGCCGTTCGACAACGAATGCCCGGACTTCTATCCCCTTCCGCTCGAGGGCGGCGTGAAGTGGGTGTTCTCCGGCGCGCACGACAGCTACCTCGTCGGCGAGATCCGGGGCGGCACCTTCGTTCCCGAGCAGGAGAACCTGCCCTATCACATCCATCCGGGTCCGAGCTACGCGGCGCAGACCTTCTCCGGCACGGGAGAGCGGCGCATCAAGATCGCGTGGGACAACGTCGCGGCTCCGGGCGCGGTCTTCCACTCGCAGATGGGCTTCCCCGTCGAAATGTTCCTGCGGCGCGTCGGCGATACCGTCCGGCTCGGCTCTCTGCCGGTCCGCGAGATCGAAGCGATCCGGACGCCCGTTCTGCACGGCGAATTCCGGGGCGCGCTCACCGTCACCTCTCAGGACTTCGGCGACGGCGCGGCGGAGGTCCGCATCGGGATCCGCGAAGGGTCCGGCCCCTTCACGCTCTCCTGCTTCGGTGAATCGATCGCCGTGGATCCCGCGTCGAACGCGCTCCGGATCGGGGAGACGAACGCCCCGCTCACGTACAGCGGCGAGGGGAACCTCCGTGTGATCTTCGACACGCTCGGCGCGGAGATCTTCGCGGACGGCGGCCTGATCTACGCGACCCACGCGCACATCGCGGACCGGGAACAGGGGCTTGTCCTCGAGTGTCGCGGCGCGGACATCACGGCCGACGCATGGCGGCTGAAGCTGTAAACCAGGCAAAATCGAAAGAAGGGGCTGCCGCATTCACTCCTGAGAACGGAGAGACGGCGGCAGCCTTTCTGCCGCGCAAACAAAAGAAAACAGAAATGCGTACCCAAGCAGGTACGCACTTTCTGTATGGATGGAAATCGGGCAGGGCTGACAGCCCTTTCCTTTTTTTTCAGAACGCCTTCCGCTGAAAAGCGGGATTCCCGTGGGAGTAGGTCGG
>JAFYBI010000081.1 GCA_017540285.1 Clostridia bacterium
GCGCTTCATGGCGTCCGTGGCTTCGAGGCCGGAGAATCTCGATTTGTCCGCCGCCATGCAGCAGCGGAGCACAAACATCACGATGACGACGAACAAAATCGTCAGCGCGGCGGTCTTGATGATTTTTCCCGTTTTTCCCATACCGATCCCCCGATCGCTTGCATCATTCCGTTTCCCGTTCGCCGTCCGTTTTCCGGCGCTTTCCGACGATCTGCCGCATTTCCCCGCTGCGGAAAAGCGCCGCGAGCAGGGCGTAGACGAGGACGCCGCAGAGGGTCGGGAGCGCGACGGCGAGGAGCTTTCCGTATCCGGCGAGGCGCGGCGCCGCAAACCATACGGCCGCGCCCATGAGGACCGCCGCCGCGACGCTCTTCGCGATGTCCGCCCAGTCCGCCCCGACCGAGCGGATCAGGCCGCGGCGCAGGGCAAAGATCAGATTCACCGTCATGTTCACCCCCGCCGAGAGCGCGGACACCAGCGCGATCGCCCCCACGCCGAAGCGTTCGCCGAGGAGCGCGCTGCCGCCGAGGACCGCCGCGACGTTCGCCGTCATCGAGATGAGCGAGGAGATCATCGGGATCCTCATCTTCTCCGCCGCGAAAAACGCCTTGACGAGCACCTCGCCGCACGCCGCGAACACCATCCCGACGGCGTACATGCGCAGCGCGGCCGCCGTCATGACCGTATCGTCCGCCGTGAAGACCCCGTTCTCATACACCAGCGCGATGAACGGACGGGCAAGCACGGCGACCCCCGCCGCGATCGGCGCGATGAGGAAGACCAGCGTTTTGAGCGAGGTCCGCGTCAGCCGGTCGCTCTCCGCCGCATCTCCCGAGGCAGCCGCGCGGGCGAAGTGCGGGAAGAGCAGGTTCGTCGCGACGAAGGAGAACAGCCCCACGAGGATGATATAGAGCCGGTTCGCGTAGTCCAGTGCGGTGATGGCGCGCCCGCCCTCGATCCCCGACGCGAGCCGTGTGTTGATGAGGTTGCACACCGGCGTCGTCCACGTCGCGAGGAGGATCGGCAGGGTGTTGCGGGCCGCCCGCGCGATCTCCGGAGTCCCGAGAGGCGCCGTGAGCCGCGGCCGGAATCCGCGCTTCCAGACGGCGGGCAGCTGCACGAATGCCTGCGCCGCCCATCCAACGAGCAGGGCAACCGACAGGCCCCGCACGCCGAAACGGCCGTTGAGGAAGACGAGATACCCCGCCATGATGAGGTTCGAAACGAGGGAGATCAGCGCGGGGATGTTGTACTCCCCCTCGGACTGCAGAAAGCCGACAAAGGAGAACGCGAGCCCGACGAAGATCACCATCGGGAACATGATGCGGGTGAGGGAGGCGGCGAGGGCGGCGGTCTCCGGGGCCAGCTCCGGCGCGATGAGGCGCACGAGCGACGGGGCAAAGACCGCGCCGAGGACCGCGATCGCCGTCGTGACGAGCAGGATGAGGTTGACGTAGGACTGCGCGAAGTCCATCGCCTCTTGTTTGCCCTTCTTCACGGCGATGCTGTTGTAGACCGGGATGAACGCCGCGGTCACGACGCCGCCGAGCACGAAGTCGAAAATGGTCATCGGGAGCTTGGACGCGCACCCGTAGGCCACGGCTTCCGCGGTCGTCCCGTACGCGGAGGCGACAAGAATGTCCCGCAGGAGCCCGAGCATCTTCGAGAGAAGGATGATCACGCCCATGAGAGCGGCGGATTTCGCGAGGGAAGGGGAAGATTTTCGCATGGGCGGCTCCTTTCTGAGGAATTTTGAGTGAAGACTTTAGGGTATAGAGTTAACAGTTGCGGTAGGAAGCCCTTCGGGTTTCCAAATCATCAAACATTCGTGCGGCTGTGCGGAATGTACCGCTGCACAGCCGTTTATTTACTTGAAACCGCGCAGCGGTTTCTACCTCAACTGTTACCTGTAAACTGTAACCTGTTAACTCTTCTTCACACGACCTGAAACAGGTAAAACTTCAGATAATCCGTCTCCGGGACGCATCGCAGGAAGGGATGGTCCGGGGCGGCGGCGCGGGATTCGATCTGGCGCAGATCCACCCCGGCGTCGCGCGCAGCCTCGTCGAGCATCTTCTCGAAGAGGGGCCGCGTCATGAAGTGCGAGCAGGACGCCGTCGCGAGATACCCGCCCCGCGGCAGGCACCGCATCGCGCGGTAGTTGATGTCCTTGTACCCCCGGTACGCGTCCTTCACCGTCGCCGTCGATTTGGTGAACGCGGGCGGATCGAGGAGGATGTAATCGTAGTCGCGCCGCTTTTCGTTCACCATGGCGGTGAGGAGCGCGAAGACGTCCGCCGTGACGCATTCCATCCCGATCCCGTTCAGGGCGGCGTTATGCCGGGTCTGTTCGATGGCCTGGGCGGAGATGTCGACCGCCGTGACGTGTTCGGCGCCCGCCTTCGCGCAGTTCAGGGCAAAGGCCCCCGTGTGGGTGAAGCAGTCGAGTACCCGGCGGCCCCGGGCGATCTTCGCGGCAGCCAGACGGTTATATTTCTGATCGAGGAAGAATCCTGTCTTCTGCCCGCCGGCAAAGTCGACGTCGTACCGGATGCCGTTTTCGGTGATCTCCGTGTGGCCGTCGGCGCGGGCGTCCATGCCGTTCCAGAAGCCCTTGAACCGCTCCATGCCCTCCTTCAGCCGCAGATCCCCGTCGCTGCGCTCGTACACGGTCGAGACGGTGACGCCGTAATCGGGTAGGAATTCGACGAGGGCGGAGAGGATCGCGTCCTTCACCCGCTCGGTGCCGAGGCAGAGACACTCGACGACGAGGGTGTCGGAAAAGAGATCGACCGTCAGGCCGGGGAAGCGGTCCGCCTCGCCGTGGATCAGGCGGCAGGCCGGGAAATCGGGACCCATGACGGTCCGCCGGTAATCGAGCGCGTACCGGACGCGGCGGCGGTAAAACTCGTCGTCGAAGCGGTCGTTCGCGTTCGAGGAAATGAGACGCACGCGGATCTTCGAGCGGCTGTTGTAATACCCCGTGCCGAGCCAGCGCTCCTTCGGGGAGAACACGTGGACGAGCGAACCGTCCCCGGGCTGACCGTCGACGCGGACGACTTCGCCCTCGAAGACCCAAGGGTGTCCGGTTCTGGCATGCCGCTCGCCTATTTCGGTGATGAAGATTTTCGGGAAATCGAGCATGGGAAACCTGCCGGTAATTATATTTTTTCGCTGCCGCGGGCAAGAGGAGTTTATGCAGCCTGCGCGGCGGAGTGCTGGTTTTCTCCTTTATGCAGGAGAGGAAAAGGTCAGAGAAAGCTCTGCGGAGCTTTCTCCCATTGATTTGCTGTCCTGCGCGGACGGCGGACAAGAGGGCTCCGCGACCGCCCTCTTGCCAATCACCGCCGCCCAAGGCCTTTCCCGCCTTGGGAATCCACCCTGCCTCGGGTACAACCTCCCTTTTTGATGGGAAGCGTTGTTCAATGGGGCATAACGCCTCTTCATTTCTTGATTACAAGGGGCCATCCCCAAGATGAGTGGCTCTGGATCAAAATGGCTCGCTCAACGCCATGTTGTACCGCTTTTCGTGTCCGGTCTTACGAC
>JAFYBI010000082.1 GCA_017540285.1 Clostridia bacterium
CCGCAGGGCGACGAACGCCAGCTCATCTACGCGCTCACCGGACAGGAGATCCCCACCGGCAAGCTTCCGGCGGATGTCGGCTGCGTCATCTTCAACGCCGAGACCTGCGTGGCGATCTACAAGGCGTTCGCGAACGGCACCCCGTCGATTTCCCGTGTCGTGACGGTGGACGGGGACTGCGTGCGGCGTCCGAAGAACCTGCTCGTTCCCGTCGGCACGCCCGTCACCGATCTCATCGAGTTCTGCGGCGGCCTCGCCAAGGAGCCCTACAAGCTGGTGAGCGGCGGTCCGATGATGGGCGCGGCCCAATGGGATCCCGAGATGGCGGTCACGAAGTCCACGAGCGCGGTGCTCCTCTTCTCGGAGCGCTTCGGCAAAAAGAACGTGAAGGCCCCGACCTGCATCCACTGCGGACGCTGCGTCAACCACTGCCCGATGCACCTCATGCCGATGTACATTGCCCAGTTCTCGAAGATCGGCGACTGGAAGCGCGCGGAAGACTACGGCGCGATGAACTGCGTCGAGTGCGGATCGTGCTCCTACAACTGCCCCGGCGGGGTGGAGATCGTGCAGCACATCCGGGTCGCCAAAGCTGCGATCAAGACGGAAAAAGCGCGTCTCGCCTCTCTGAACGCGCAGAAATGACGACGAACACGAGGTTTCGATATGGATAATCAGGAAAAGATTCAGGAGGAGGACGGACGGCGCAAAAAGACGCCGAAGACCTACTCCATGCCCCCGTTTCTGACGGTCTCCCCCTCGCCCCACATCCGGAGCGCGGACTCGACGACGACCGTCATGCTCAACGTGCTGATCGCGCTCTGTCCCGCGTTCCTCTGGGGCGTCTACGTATTCGGGATCCGCGCGCTGGCCCTCGTCTTGATCTCCGTCGTGTCCTGCATCGTCTGGGAAGCGGCCGCTCAGTTCCTTCTGAAGCGTCCCGTGACGGTCGGGGATCTTTCCGCGGCAGTGACCGGCATGCTGCTCGGGATGAACCTCCCGGTGACGGCACCTTTGTGGATGCCCGTCGTCGGCGGATTCTTCGCGATCGTCATCGTCAAGCAGCTCTTCGGCGGCATCGGCAAAAACTTCGTGAACCCCGCCCTCGCGGCGCGCGTGTTCCTGTTCTCGTGGGCATCCTCGATGAGCCTGTTCCCGGCAGCCGGTCAGAAGGTCACGTCCCTTGCCGTCAATCTCGCGGATACGGACGTCGTCGCAAGCGCAACGCCTCTCGCGTCACTGAAAGCCGGCGTGCTTCCGGAGACGAATCTCTTCGGCATGATCGTCGGCAATATGACGGGATGCATCGGGGAAGTCTCCTCCCTCCTGCTCGTAGCCGGCGGCGTTTACCTGCTCGTGCAGAAGATCATCACCTGGCAGATCCCCGTCGCGTACATCGGAACGGTCGCACTTCTCACGATCCTCTTCCCGCAGTCGAACGGCATCGCGTACGAGTTCATGCTCTACGAGCTCTTCTCGGGCGGCCTGCTCCTCGGCGCGATCTTCATGGCGACCGATTATTCGACCTCTCCGGTCACGCCCGTCGGACGCCTGATCTTCGGTGCGGGATGCGGCGCGATCACGGTGCTGATCCGCTATTTCGGCGCGTACCCGGAGGGCGTATCCTTCTCCATCCTCATCATGAACCTGCTTGTGTGGTATATCGATAAAGTTACCATGCCCCGCCGTTTTGGAGGTAAATCGAATGGCAAATCTGAACGATAAGAACGAACGGCCCGGACAGGCGGACGGCACGTGGAGCATCGACCTGAATTTCGATGAACCGGCCCCCGCCGAGGCTCCCGCGGAAAAGAAACCCGCCGAGCCCGCCCCGGACGATGTCTTCGCTTTCGATATCCCGGATGTCGTCCCCGCCGAGCAGCCAAAGGGCAAGGACGCTCCGAAGGCGGCAGCGCCTGCGGCGGAGACACCGAAGACCGAAGTAAAACCGATCGCCGACGAAAAGCCGAAGCCTGCCGGAGAAGCGGCGTCCGCGGTCACGGTCGACGAGCTTCTCGCGTCCTTCTCCCCGACGAAACCGGAAGAACCGGCCGAGACGGCGGAGGCATCCGGGGAAGACGTGCCCGCGGAGATTCCGGCCGCAAAGGCGGAAGCCGCCGTCGATGCGCTTCCCGGGGACGGTACGGAAACCGGAGAATCCTCGGAAGGCAAAGGCTCCGAAGAGCGTCCGGAAACCGAAAAGAAAGCGCTCTTCGCAGGACTCGCCGCGAAGCGGAAATCCCGCGGTCCGGCAGCCGGGAAGAAGGCCGTCGACGAGAGCTCGAAGAGATTTCTTGTGCGCACGGCCGCCGTCCTGACGGGGATCTGCGCGGGCGTGGCGCTTCTCCTCGCCGTCATCCACGGCGCGACGCAGACCGTCATCGCCGAGAATGTCGAGCGCGAAAAGAACGAAGCGATCCTCGCGGTCTTCCCGGAAGGGAACGATATCCGCGAATACGAGACGGAAGACGGCGAAAAGGTCTACATCGTCCTGCATGACGGCGTCATCGTCGGCTACTGCGTGAATACCGTCGGCTCCGGATACATCGGCGACATCTCCATGATGGTCGGCCTCAATGCGGAGCACGAGGTGAACGGCGTCCGCATCGTGGACATTCAGGAGACGCCCGGCACCGGTACCCGCGTCCAGAGCGAGAGCTTCCTTTCCCGCTTCAAGGGCGCGCGCGACACGGTGACCATCGGCGAGAACGTCGACGGCATCACCGGCGCGACCTTCTCCTCTCGTGCGATCGCGCAGGGCGTGAACAAAGCCCTGGATGTGAAGGTCAACCTTTCCGACGCGGCGCGTTCCATCGGCGCATCCCTCGCGTCTCTCGACTTTCTGATGAACCAGCCCGAGAACAGTGAAAACGGCGTCGAGCCGATCCGCATCGGGGAAGCCGGTGAAGCGGACGACGAGGAGCCTGCGGATTTGCCCGAGGAGACACTTCCGACCGTCGCTGAAGAGCCTGAGCCAGAACCCGAACCGGAACCCGAGCCGGAACCTGAACCGGAGCCTGAGTCGGAACCCGAACCGGAGCCGGAACCCGAGCCCGAACCCGAACCTGAACCTGAGCC
>JAFYBI010000083.1 GCA_017540285.1 Clostridia bacterium
GTCGTAAGACCGGGCACGGAGCACCGCACAACATGGCGTGAGCGAGCCTCAAACGGTTCAGAGCCACTCATCCGGGTACTGGCCCCTTGTAATCAAGAAAGGAAGAGGCGTTATGCGACATTGAACAACGCTTCCGAAACAGAAGGGAGGTTGAACCCGAGGCAGGGTGGATTCCCAAGGCGGGAACGGCCTTGGGCGGCGGTGATTGGCAAGAGGCCGGCCGCGGAGGCCTCTTGTCCGCCAGCCGCGCAGGCGATCCCTGAAAGCCCCGAAGGGCTTTCTTCCTCTTCCCCCGCACGGATGGTGCGGAAATACGAAATCCGCAAACGGATAATGCGCAGACAAAAAGAAAGGCCCTTCATTTATGATGTACCCCTCCATCCTCCACTGTGACCTCAATAACTTCTTCGCCTCGGTCGAGCTGCTCTCGCATCCCGAGCTGCGCGACCTGCCCGTCATCGTCGGCGGCTCGACCGAAGACCGGCACGGCATTGTCCTCGCGAAGAATTACCCCGCCAAGGCGTGCGGGATCATCACGGGCGAGACCGTCGCGCAGGCGGTCGACAAGTGCCCGTCCCTCATCTCCCTCGAGCCGCACTACGACCGCTACCTCGATTATTCCCGGGCCGTGCGCGCGATCTACGGCCGCTATACCGATCTCGTGGAGCCCTTCGGCATCGACGAGTGCTTTCTCGACGTCACGGCCAGCCGCCGCGTCTTCGGGGACGGCGTCAGGATCGCGAACGAGATCCGCGAGGCCGTCAAGCGCGAGACCGGACTCACGATCTCCGCGGGCGTGTCGTTCTGCAAGGTTTTCGCGAAGCTCGGCTCCGACATGAAAAAGCCCGACGCCGTGACGCACATCCCGCCCGAGACGTTCCGGGAGATCATCTGGGACCTGCCCGCGAACGAGATGATCGGCGTCGGCATGCGGACGTATCAGAAGCTGTACAACCGCGGCGTCCGCACGATCGGGGACATCGCGCGCTGCCCCCTCGAGCTGATGCGGGCCTATCTCGGCAAGGCGGGGGCGGTGCTCTGGGCGTGCGCGAACGGCCTCGAGAACTCCCCGGTGATGCGCGAGGACGAGCGGCCCCCGATCAAGTCCGTCGGGCACGGGATGACGCTCACCGCCGATCTGACCACGGAGCGGGAGGTCTTCGACACGATCATCGAGCTCTCGCAGGAGGTGGGGACGAAGCTGCGCAAAAACGGCCTGCGGGCCTCGGGCGTGTGCGTCGCGATCCGGGACAACGACCTCGCGTGGCGGGAGTATCAGGAGCGCTTCCGCCGTCCGACCCAGCTCACGCGGGAGATCGCGGCCGCGGCGATGCGGCTTTTCCACCGGAAGCATTTCTGGCGGCGGGACATCCGGAGCGTGACGGTGCGGGCGATCTGCCTCTCGACGGTCGGCGCGCCGGAGCAGCTGGACCTCTTCACGGACCGGGCGCGGGAGGAAAAGCTTTTGCGGCTCGAAACGGCGGTCGACGGGATCCGGGAGCGCTTCGGCGAGCACGCGCTCGCAAGCGGAAGCTGGTGGTGCACGGACAAATTCAATTCCCGCCGGATCGGATTCGCCGAGATGGCGTGACGGCAATCTGCGCGTTTTTACGGCGGCGGCGGGCATATTTTTGGTGGGAATATCCCTTGTATTGTCGGGGGAAAGGGAGTATAATGAATCGCGCGGTCCGGAGCCGGAAAACCCGCTCCGCGCGGCAATTCTTCAAGAGGTATCGATTTTATGCAGACCCTTCTCGCGCTGTCCGTCGCCATGATGGCGGGGCTGTTGATGTCCCGCCTGACGAAAATCTGGAATCTCCCCGCCGTGACGGCGTATCTCGTCGCGGGGATCCTCATCGGGCCCTACTGCCTCGGGCGTCTCGGTCTATTGGGGATCGGCTTTGTCTCATCGGAGGACGTGGCGCACTACAACATCATTTCCGACGCCGCGCTCGGGTTCATTGCCTTTGCGATGGGCAGCGAATTCCGGCTCGAGGATCTGAGGCACATGGGCAAGAAGGCCGCGGTGATCGCGGTGTTTCAGGCGATGGTCGCGACGCTCTTCGTGGACATCGCGCTCTGCGCCGTGCACTTTCTGATGCCGGACCGCTTCCCGCTCTCCGCGGCGATCACGCTGGGTGCGATCGCGACGGCGACGGCTCCCGCGGCGACCCTCATGGTCGTGAAGCAGTACAAGGCGGACGGTCCCCTGACGCGGCTCCTGCTTCCCATCGTCGCGCTCGACGACGTGGTGGGCCTCGTGGTGTTCGCGGTGTCCTTCGGGATCGCGCGGGCGCTGGAGCACGGGACGGTGGACGTGGTCTCCGTGATCGTGAATCCTATCGTGGAGGTGGCGGCGTCCCTGATCCTCGGCACGCTGCTCGGGTATCTCTTCCACTTCGCGGAGCAGTTCTTCCTGTCCCGCTCGAAGCGCATGAGCATTTCGGTGACGTTCGTCTTTCTCGCGGTCGCCCTGTCGATGCTGGAGATCAGGGTCGGCCCCGTGACGGTCGGGTTCTCGCCCCTCCTTGTGTGCATGATGATGGGCACGGTGTTCTGCAACCTCTGCGCGTTCTCGTCCGAGCTGATGGACCTCATGGACCGCTGGTCCGGGTCGATCATGGTGCTCTTCTTCGTCCTCTCCGGCGCGGGCCTTGAGTTCGCGGTCTTCCACGACTGGGCGATCATTCTGGTGGGCATCGTGTA
>JAFYBI010000084.1 GCA_017540285.1 Clostridia bacterium
GCAAACAGCGCATCTGAAGTCATCCAGCACAAGTCTGTCTCGCCGCTTCTCCTGCCATTCCGGTGTTGCAAGATACCGGTGATACCCATCCCCGGCGAAACTTCTGCAGTCCATGTTCTCTCTACCTCTCAATCCTTCCGGTACCACTCACACAGGTACCCGTCCCCCCGGAGCAGCAGCCTCGGAGCCCATTCAATCTCTTTCCCCATCTCGCCGCAGATGAAGGCGAGCGCCTCCTCCGCCTCGTTCTCCGGCACTTCGACGATCATCTCGTCGTGGACGTGCATCACGATGTCGGGATACCGCTTGCTGACCCTTGTCATCGCGGCGAGGAGGCAGTCCCGCGCCGTCGCCTGGACGAGGTTTTCGGTCAGTTTCCCGCCCCAGGTCTCGGCTTTTCCCCATCGCCCCATGTCGTAGGCTTCGTAGGCGAGAGACGGTCCGCCAAAGCGGTTTTCCGTGATCTCCGGCGAGAAGTATCTGATGCACCGCCCGCTCGGCAGGCGCATGTGCAGGAGTTTCCCGCTGCGCCAGAGGCGCACGCCGTGCGGAAGATCCACCGTCTCCCGGTGCGCGGTCGCGGCGAGCGCCGCGTCGCCGAGGTCGCGCCAGAGGGCGCATATCCTTGGGCTTGCCTCCCGCCATTTCTCGACGATTCCGGGCAGCTCATCCTCGGTGAGACCCATCTGGAGCGCGCCCATGTTGATCATCGCGCCGGTGTTGCCGCCGTATCCGCAGTTGTGGACGAGGACGTCCGATACGGTAAAACGATGATGTCTTCCGGCATTTCGTATGTCATAAACGCGAGCCGTTCTTCGATGGTGTGCCATCCCTTCCGTTTCTCGGAAACCGCCGTCTCCGCGTCCCGGATGATCTCGTCCCGCGTCATGCCGTCCGACAGTTTCCGGATCACCGTTGTGTAGGCGTATGGCCAGTACTTCGGCTCGTATCTCGTCAGCACGCATCTGCGCTGATTTACGCAGTTCGTCCGATGGTCCGCGAAGCGCAGGTTCCCCGGCGCGTAATCGCCGTTCGCGTCGATCCGGTCGATTTCCATCGCCCTCGTTGGAAGGCCGAATTCCCGGATCATGTACTGCCCCGCTTCCGTCACGCTCGGAAATCCGAACCGGATCCCCCGCGCGCCGTAATTCCGGTACCCCTTGTCCTTCGGGTTCTCGCACCGCTGCTTCGCGGCGGTCAGCCGTCTGTCGAGCCACTTTGGAATCCGTCTCGGCTGCGAGCACCGCGGGCATCCCTTGGATCGTCCGCGCATCAGGTTGTCGAGGTCGATCCATCGTCTCGCCCCGCAGCCAGCGCATTCCGTCAGCACCGCGGGGTGTGTCCATCCCGGTCTCCACCGTTTCTCCGGGCTGATGATCGTCACCCAGCCGTACCGTTTTCCGACCAGTTCCTGTCTTACAGAGACGTGCGCCGCGGACGGCGGCGTCTCCGAAGGGGAGGACTCCGTATTCCGTCCAGACGGGATGGTCGGACGTGGCGGTGAGCCCGCCGTAGGTAATGACTTCGCGTTCACCTTGGTAGATCACCCCTTCGTGCGTTACCCATTCTTCCCCGTCCCAGAGTTTCATGTCCGTCGTGACGTTCTGAATCGGGACGAGTCCCCTGTCCGTGAGGACGGGGCTGTTTTCCGCGAGGCAGGCGAGCTCGGCGATTTTCCCCTTCTGCCGGAGGTGTCCGTTGACGCCGTGCTTGACGACCGGGACGTGAAACATCTTGCTCGCGCTCTGGCAGTAGATATCCC
>JAFYBI010000002.1 GCA_017540285.1 Clostridia bacterium
CCCATCAGCGTGGAGAAGATCTCGTCGCAGAGACGGGCGTCCTCGATGTCCACGCGCAGAATCGTCCGCTGCTCGGGATCCATCGTGGTGTCCCAGAGCTGGTCCGGATCCATCTCGCCGAGACCTTTGTACCGCTCGATGTCCACGTTCCCGCCGAGCTCCGCGACGATCTGATCCCGCTCCTCGTCGGAGTAGGCGTGCCGCTCGATCTTCTGACCCTTGCGGATCCGGTAGAGCGGCGGCTGCGCGAGGAAGACGTGTCCCTCCTCGATGAGGGGCCTCATGTGGCGGAAGAAGAAGGTCAACAGCAGCACCTGAATGTGCGAGCCGTCGACGTCCGCGTCGGCCATGATGATGATCTTGCCGTAGCGGAGCTTCTGCATGTCGAATTCCTCGCCGATGCCGCAGCCGAGCGCCTGAATGATCGGGATCAGCGACTGGTTGCCGTAAACCTTGTCGATGCGGGTCTTTTCGACGTTCAGAACCTTGCCACGGAGGGGCAGGATCGCCTGGAAGCGGGACTTCCGCGCCGATTTGGCCGACCCGCCCGCGGAATCTCCCTCCACGAGGAAGAGCTCGGTGAGATCGGAGCGCTTTTCCTGGCAGTCGGCGAGCTTGCCGGGCAGGGAAGAGCCGGTCGAGAGGACTCCCTTGCGGCTGGCCTCTCTCGCCTTCCGGGCGGCTTCGCGGGCCCGCTGGGCGACGACCGACTTTTCGACGATGGTCTTCGCGATGGCGGGATTCTCCTCGAAGAACTCGGAGAGCTTTTCCGTCACGATGTTGTCGACGATCGAGCGGACCTCGGAGTTGCCGAGCTTGGCCTTGGTCTGGCTCTCGAACTGCGCATCCGGAAGCTTGACCGAGACGACCGCGCAGAGCCCTTCGCGCGCATCCTCGCCGGAGAGACGTTCCGTGTCCTTCAGCGAGCCGATGCGGTGGGCGTAATCGTTCAGCACGCGGGTAATGGCCGTCTTGAAGCCGGTCTCGTGCGTGCCGCCGTCGATCGTGGACATGTTGTTCGCGAAGGTGACGATGGTCTCGGTGTAGCTGTCGTTGTACTGCATCGCGATCTCGGCGGTGATGTCGCCTTTCTCGGCCTTCATGTAGATCGGCTCGGGGTGGATCACATCGACGTGCTTCGCGTGGTTGAGGTGCTCGACGAACTGGCGGATGCCGCCGTCGTATTTGAGATCGTACTCAACGGCCCTGCTGCTTCTCAGGATCTCTTCGTCGTCCTCGTCCTCGAAGCGGATCTCCTCGACCGTCTTTTCCTCGGAATCGGGGAGCTCTTCCTCGCCATCGACGGACTCCTCTTCCGTTTCTGCGCTTTCAACCGTTTCGCCGCCTGTTTCGCCGGACGCGGCAGCCGCGGCTTCGAGGAGGCGGCGGATGTCGGGATCCTCCGCGTCGACCGAATAGGAGAACGGCTTCGAGAGCAGATCGTCCTCTTTCTCGGTGAGCTTCCGCTCGTCCCGCAGAATGATCCGGATCCCGGCGTTCAGAAAGGCCTGTTCGCGCAGGCGCGTGAGAAGGACGTCGACGTCGAACTCCGTCGTGTCGGTGAAGATCTCCGGGTCGGGCTTGAAGCGGACGTAGAGGCCGTGCTTCCCGTTCGAGGAGCCCTCGTGGGTGAATTCCCGGGCGATCAGGCCGCGCTCGAAGCGCATGGTGTACCGCTCGCCCTCGTAGCAGTTGTCGACCTCCATCCATTCGGA
>JAFYBI010000085.1 GCA_017540285.1 Clostridia bacterium
AGAAAGGAAGAAAACATGACCTGTGACGTAATCCTCAAAACCGTTCCCGAACGCCATGCAGCGACGGTGCAGATGACCATACCCCATTATGAGGACGAGGGGATGATCTGGGGAAAGCTGGCGGAGGAAACCTGCCGGATGAACCTCACGGAGGACGATCCCTGCCTGTGCGCCGTGACCTATCTCGACGGAGAGTACAAGGAAGAAAACGTGGAAATGATGGCGGGGAAGACCGTGAAGGGACATTATCCCGACACGGAGCACGTGAAGTTTTGCACACTTCCGGCGGTGACGGTCGCAAGCTGCACCTATCAGGGGAGCTATACCCGGATCACGGACGTTTACGCCGCCGTCATCGCCTGGATGGAAGCGAACGGCTACGAGCCCGCCGCGCCGATGTTCAACATCTATCACGTCAGCCCTCACGAGACGCGGAATCCGGACGAATTCGTGACGGAAGTCTGCTATCCGGTGAAGAAAAAGGAATAACCGCTTCCAAAAATGACAAGGCGCCGGGGATTTTGCCTCCCCGGCGCTGCTTTTCATTTCCGGATCCTCATGCGCCCATCGTGATGACGTGCTGTCCGAGCCGTCGTCCGGCTTCCGCTTCGTCCCGGCGGCAGGTCAGAACGATGGTCTGGCCGCCCTCGGAGAGCGTCGAGAGAAATCCCGCCGTGCGCTCCGCGTCCATGTGGGCGAAGCTCTCGTCGAGGATCACCGGAGGACGTTCGCCGCGAAACATCTCATCCGCCAGCGCGAGCCGCAGGCTCAGGTACGCGAGATCGGCGGTGCCCCGGCTGAAATTCTCCTGCGGGACGACGTCCGCGCCGTCCGAGAGGGAACAGCGGAACCCGGCGTCGAGGAGCATCCGGTCGTAGGAGCCGCTCGCTTTCTTCACCCGCTCCGACGCCGCCTCCGCGATCCGCGGGATCACGCTGCGCCGCAGTGCTTCCCCGGCCCCCCGGATCGCCTGATTCGCGAGCTCGAGCGCGTCGTGGCGCAGACTCAGCTCCTCGATCCGCTCGTCCGCCGCGCCGATCAGAGTGTCGAGCTCGTCCGCGGGACGTTCGATCTCTCCGGCCGCGGCCAGCTTTTCCTCGAGGCCCGCGCGACGCTTTTCCGCCGCCCGGAGCGCGTTGTCCGTGAATTCCCGTTCGCCGATCAGAGTCTTGATGTCGCTCTGGGTCATCGCCGCAGCCTGACGCCCCCACTCGGTCGCGAGGACGTTGTGCGCGTCGAGCTCCGCTTCGGAGACGTTCACGTCCTCGAGCTGCTCGCGCAGAACGCTCAGACGCCCTTCGAGACGGCTCCGGCGCGCGGCGATCTGTTCGCGGTCCGACGTGACCTCCGCGCACTTCTGCCGGAGGGCGGAGAGGGTCTCGTAGATGTCGTCGGATTCCTCGATCCCGGCGCGCGCGGCGAGGTCGTGCACCCGGGAGACGGCCGCGCCGTACCGCAGCTTCGCCGCTTCGAGGGTGTCGAGCATCCGGCGGCGTTCCCCGCTCTGGGCGCTCTCCCGTTCGAGGACGTGCAGGCGCTCGCGCACGGCGAACTCGATTTCGTCGGCGGACTCCGCGTTCCACTCCTGCAGGCTTTCCGTGAGAGCGGAGGAGGTCCCGACATGCCGGATCACCGCGACGACCGCGCCGGTCATCAGGAGCAGCGACGCGATGAGCGGGACCGGATAGACCGGATGGCCGTTCACCGCGAGCGCGAGCGAAATGCCGAGCCCGATAACGGCTGCCGCCGCCAACCCGATCGCCGCGGCAAATTCTCCGCGGGATTTGGCCGCCAGACGCCGCACGCCCGCGATCGCCGCGATCGGATCGGGGATGTTGTCCCCGACGACCGAATTGAGCGTGTCCATCTTCAAAGCGTTCGAATCCTCGTAGGGATCGAAGCGGTCCTCGGGCTTCGCGCGGGAGAGGATATCGGCGGGCAGGGGACCGTCCGCGGGGATGATCCCGTCGTCGGCCTGCTCCTCGTCTTCGTTTTCGTTGTCGTCGGATTCTCCGCCGCGGAAGGGATAGGGACGCGGGTCGGCGGGAAGGTCGCCCTCGCCGGGGAAGCGCTCCCGGTAAGCCGCAAGCTGTTCGTCGTAGGCGCGGATCTCACGCTCGGAATCGCCGAGGACGGCGTCGGCGCCTTCGGAAAAGGGCGAGGCCGCGAGCGTCTGCATGGCGGATTTCAGTCTGGAAAGCTGGCTTTCCGTATCGTCTGCCGCGTCGATGCGCCGCTTCAGGGTGATCTTTTCGAGCGCGTCGAAGATCGCGTCGTGGCGCGCTTTGTCTTCCTCGAGCTCGCCGATGCGGCGGCGGATGTCGTCGAGGGAAGCGGACAGAGAGAGGAGCTCCGCCGTCCGTGCCGCGCTGGAGTTTCGCTCGGCGAGCAGGGCGGCGCGCTGTTCCTTCAGGTCCGCGATCTCCCCGCCCCCGTTTTTGCGGGAGAGCTCCCGGCGCAGATCGTCGAGCTGCTTTTCCGCCCGCCGGATGTCGACGTTCTCGTCGGCGGAGGCGAGCAGATTTTCGACCGCCGTTTTCGACGCGCCGCCCGCCTGTCCGACCGGAGCTTCGGGACGCACGGAGACCTGCGAGACGAAGCAGGTGCTGACGAAGACGTCCTCCGGCACGCCGAAGAACTTCATGCCCGGCTCCTCGCCCGTTGTGATCTCGCCGCTTTGCCGGTCGATGATGCGGATGCGCTCGCCCGCAGCCGTGAGGGAGCGTTCGATACGCCAGAGCCCCCCGTCGTCGGTGCGGGCGCTGAGGGTCCCGGAGGCGGTCCCGGTGCGGCTGTTCAGGTAGCGAGCGCGCTCGGACACGCCGCTTTTTCCCGCGCGGGCGGAGAGACCGTAAAAGATGAACTTGATGAACGCGGCGACGGAGGACTTGCCGGTCTCGTTTTTGCCGCAGAGGATGTTCGCGCCGTCGGCGAGGTCGAGCGTGAAGTCTTCAAGCCCGCCGAAGGACGCGATATGGAGGGATTGGATGATCATGGCAAACCTTTCTGATGCGGTTCAGCAGGGAAATCGGCGTGGAGAGGTCATACCACGCGGACGCCGTTCAGGATCACGGCCTCGGGTGCGGTCGCCGCGAGCATGATGTCGTCCGCCGCGAGCACGAGATCGGCGTCCTTGCCGACCTCGATGGAGCCGACGCGGTCCTCGATCCCGATGTGCTTCGCCGGGTTGATCGTAATGGCGCACAGCGCGTCGAAGGGATCCATGCCCGCCTTGACGGCAAGACCGGCGCAGAGCGGCAGGTATTCCTGCGGGATGACCGGGGCGTCGGTGATGATGCTGACGGAGAGACCGGCTTTCGCGAGGATGCCGGGGGTCGCGAAGGTCTTGTAGAGGAGCTCGGACTTCGACGCGGAGGTGAGCGACGGGCCGATGGCGACGGGGTAGCCCGCCCGGACGAGCTCGTCCACGATGAGGTGGCCTTCGGTGCAGTGTTCGATGGTGAGCTTCACGCCGAATTCCTTCGCGATGCGGATGGCGGTGCAGATGTCGTCGGCGCGGTGCGCGTGGGCCTTGAGCGGGATCTCGCCGCGCAACACCGGAAGCAGTGCCTCGTATTTGATGTCGAATCCCGGACGCTTCGAGGCATCGTCCCCCGCGGCGTCGAGCTTTTCCATGTATTCGCGGGCCTTGAAGAGCGTCTCCCGGAGCTTTGCCGCCACGGTCATGCGCGCGGATACGCCCTTTGACGCGTAGCACCGCTTCGGGTTCTCGCCGAACGCGCACTTCATCGCCGCGGATTCCTTCACGAGCATGTCGTCGACGCAGTTGCCCCAGAGCTTGACGGCGACGAAGGTGCCGCCGAGCACGTTCGAGGAGCCGGGACCCGCGCAGACGGTGGTGACGCCCGCACGGAGCGCGTGGGGGATCGCGAGGTCGTGCGGATAAAAGCTGTCGACGGCGCGGAGCTGCGGCGTGACGGGGTCGTTGTATTCGTTGTAGTCCTGTCCGGGACTGCCGATGCCGTAGTCGTCGAGGCCGATGTGGGTGTGCGCGTCGATGAGGCCGGGATAGACCCGCAGGCCTTCGGCTTCAAAAATCTCTTCGCCGTCGGACGGGGTGAGGGCAGGGGCGATGGCGGCGATCTTGCCGTTCTCTGTGCGGATATCCGCGCGGTACGGTTCGCGGCGGACGGCGTCGTAGACGGTTCCGTTTCGGATGAGCATGATGGACCTCCGTTGTGGGATGGTTTGGATGGCGGGGCGGAATCTCCCCGGGTTTCCTCCATTATAACAAATGCGGAGCCCGATGTCAACGAGCGCGGGGAAAAAACAGACATTTCGGCGCCGGAAGCGGATCCGGCAAAAAAACTTGCGGGAAATTTTCAAAATCCCCTTGACTTGAATGAGGTTTTCTAATATAATATATATGCAAATCAAAAACATGAGAAGGAGAGTTTTTCGTGAACCGCATCAAACAGCTCCGCAAGGAAAAGGGCATATCTCAGGTCAAGCTGGCGGAGGTCCTCGGCGTGCACCAGACCGCCATCAGCCAGTGGGAGACCGGGCGCACGAACCCGGATCTCGATACGGCGAAGAAGCTGGCTGCTTATTTCAACGTCACCCTCGACTATCTGCTCGCGGGAGAGGAATTCCGCAATCCGGCCCTGCCGACGTCCGAAGCGACGCAGGAGGAGCGCGCCGGGATGCTGCCCGCCGTCCGCCGCCGTTATCCGCTGCTCGGCGAGATCGCGTGCGGAGAGCCGATCTTCGCGGATGAGGACCGGGACAGCTACGTCGACGTCATCGCGGACATCGAGGCGGATTTCTGCCTCCGCGCGAAGGGCGATTCGATGATCAACGCGCGCATCTGCGACGGGGACCTCGTCTTCATCAAGCAGGTCCCGATGGTGGAGAACGGCGACATCGCCGCGGTCATCATCGGGGGAGAGGCGACCCTCAAGCGGGTCTACTATTATCCGGAGCGCAACAAGCTCGTCCTCGCGCCGGAGAACTCCCGCTACGAACCGTTCGTGTATATCGGGACGGAGCTCGACGAGGTCCGCATCCTCGGCAAAGCGATCGCTTTCCAGAGCACCGTGCGGTAAGAACGCTGACAAAATAAAAAAACAGCGCGTGCGTTTTCGGCGTACGCGCTGTTTCTGCCGATGCGAGCCGATGGCATAGGAATCCCGCTGTTTCACGAAAAGAAAGAGACGGGATGCTCTCACATCACCGTCTCTAAGCGGATTACGGGGCTCGGACCCGCCACCTCAACCTTGGCAAGGTTGCGCTCTACCAAATGAGCTAAATCCGCGTATGCCTCCGGTCGGAATTGAACCAACGACACGGGAATTTTCAATCCCCTGCTCTACCAACTGAGC
>JAFYBI010000086.1 GCA_017540285.1 Clostridia bacterium
CCGACACCGTGAGGATCGCTCTCGTCTGCAAATACGTCGCGCTGCACGACGCATATCTCTCCGTCGCCGAAGCCCTGCGCCACGCGGGTTACGCCCTCGGCGCGGAGGTGAAGATCGACTGGATCGATTCGGAGACCCTGACGGAAGAAAACGCGGCGCAGATCCTCGGGCAGGCGGACGGGATCATCGTGCCGGGCGGCTTCGGCGGACGCGGGATCGACGGCATGATCGCGGCGGCGAAATACGCGCGGGAGGCGGGCAAGCCGTACTTCGGCATCTGCCTCGGGATGCAGATCATGGTGATCGAGGCGGCGCGGAACCTCTGCGGGCTCGCGGACGCCCACTCCGGGGAGTTCGACGCGGACACGCTGCATAAGGTCATCGACTTCATGCCCGGGCAGAGCGACGAGATCGCGAAGGGCGGGACGCTGCGGCTCGGGGCGTATCCCTGCGAGATCGTCCCCGGCACGACGATGGAGCGGTGCTACGGGACGCGGCACATCACCGAACGCCACCGCCACCGCTACGAGGTGAACAACGACTACCGGGACGCGCTGACCGATGCCGGCCCGACGCTCTCCGGGCGCTCCCCGGACAACGCGCTCGTCGAGACGGCGGAATACACGAACCGCCCGTTCCATGTCGGCGTGCAGTATCACCCGGAATTCAAATCGAGACCCAACCGCCCGCACCCCTTGTTCCTCGGATTCATCCGCGCGTCAAAGGGCTGACGAAGCAGCGCGAACGAAAAGGGCTGCCGTATTCCTTCCGAAACATGTTCGGGAGGAGCTGCGGCAGCTCTGTTTGTTTTGATGTGCGATGAGGAAGGTCAGCCCTTCGCCGCCTTCGCCCGTCTTGCCTCGGCGATCTTCGCGGCGTGTTCGGCACGGCAGTGCGCGCAGTCGCCGGAGCAGCCGCCGCACGTGACGGACTTGCCTTTCTTTTTGTCCCGGATCATGGCGCAGACGATCAGCGCGAGGAGTCCGAACACGACGAGGGCCGTCAGGATCGTGGCGAGATTCGCTTCCAGCCAGACAAGCATGGGGATCATCCTTTCTCAAACCGATGGGGCTGTTTATGCGGCAGCCCCCTGTTTTTTCGTTATGCGACGGCCTTATCCGAGAGCGTCGTCGCTTCCTTATACGGACGGAAGAGCATATACGCGCAGAGAGCGACGAGGGCGAGAGCCGCGATCAGGCCGATCACGGAGCCGACGCCGGAGAATTCGCCCGTGAAGAGGGAGCCGATCTGATACACGACGAGGGCGACGGCATACGCGAAGCCGCACTCGTATCCGATGGCGAACCACGTCCACTTGGCGTTGTTCATTTCGCGCTTGATCGCGCCGATCGCCGCGAAGCAGGGAGCGCAGAGCAGATTGAAGATCAGGAAGGACATGCCGGAGACATGCGTGAACTTTTCGGCAAGGACCTGCCACGTCGAGAGCTCGCCGCCGCCGTAGAGGACGCCCATCGTGCCGACGATGTTTTCCTTCGCCACGAGTCCGGTGACGGACGCCACGGCCGCCTGCCAGTTGCCCCAGCCGAGAGGCGCGAACAGCCAGGCAATGGCGGAGCCGATCTTCGCCAGGATCGAGAGGCTGATCTCCTCCTCTTCCACCATGCCGAAGCCGTCATCCGTGAAGCCGAAGCGGCTGAGGAACCAGATCACGAC
>JAFYBI010000087.1 GCA_017540285.1 Clostridia bacterium
AGATCTCGTCAAAGGTCACCTTGAGATTGTCCTGCCCCTGGATCTTGTAGGTGATGCCGTGCTCGGAGACGCGGTCGTAGCTGTCGTGGTAGGTGAACAACCCCTGTTCGCAATGGATGATATAGCTGTTGGCGCCGTCGATCGAGCCGTCTTCCTTGCGGACGACCACGGCGTCCTCCTTTGCCATGCGCACGTGGCCGTTGTTGACCATGCAGTCGCCCTTTTTCACCAGCGCGTAGGACTCGAACATGACCGTTTTGCCGTTCTTCTGGGCGATGGGCTTGCAGTCGAGCTTGCCGTCCTCACCGTAGCGGTCGGTGTCGTCGTCGTAGGTGTAGGGACCCACGCGCAGAAGCCCGTGCGAGACGTTCAGGTTCGCGGTCCAGGCACAGGTCGCGGAATTGATGACGCGCGCCCAGCCCCATCCGGCGGTGCCGGAGCAGGCGGTGCCGTAGAGAAGGGGCGCGTTCACGAAAGCGTACAGATTCACCACGCCGGTTGCCGGATCGATGATGTCCGCCCAGCGATAGATATTGCCGGAGGCGACGTTCACGTAGGGGATGCCGCCGTAGAGCTTGCCCTCGATGATCGGGGCGGCGGCGCCCTGGTGGGCCTCATAGCTGTAGCTCAGGTTCGGGACCCACTGGAAGGAGTTCGAGAGGCACACGTAATCCACGCAGATCTGCCGCAGTTCATCGGTCGTCATGGAACTGTTCGCGATCGGGATCCGGGCGATCATGTCTTTGGTCAGCGCGGCGTCGACCGGGTCGTAAACGACCTTTTCGGGCTTCGTTTCGGTCTCTTTGGCCGTTTCCGGCGCCTCGGTCTTCGTTTCCGCCTTCGTTTCGGCGGGGGTGACGGTCTTCGGCTCCTCCTCTTTCGCGCAGGCGGCGAGCGAGGCGAGAAGCGCGAGCGTCAGAACAAGGGCGACGATACGTTTCATGTTCATACGGAATCCTCCATTTGAAAGAAGTTGTTTTTGTGATCAGGCGATCTTGCCCGAATAGGCGACGACCAGTTCGCCGTTGCCGAGCTGGGCGGAAATCTCGATCGTATTGCCGGGCTCGCGGTAGCCGCGCATGGTGCCCGAGGAAAACGCGTCGATCATCTTGACCGTGCGGGTAAAGTGGTTCGTGGCGCGGTATACCTCGCGCCGGAGCACCTTTCCGCTTGCGTCGCGCACGGTGGTGAACACGTCGGAGACGACGTAGTTTGCCGTCAGGGTCGAGCCCCAGAGGGCTTCGACGGCAAGATCCTCGCCGGTCACGCTGAGTTTCGCCTCACCGGGCTCGACCGGGTCCTGCCCGAGAAATTCCTTGAAGGTGTGGGGGAGGTAGCCGGTGTCGTAGAGATCCCGGAAGGTGTAGTAGCGCCCGTCGCAGCCCTGGATCTCGTAGGGGATGCGGTCCGCGGAGACGCGCTGATGATCCTCGCCGGTGGTGTAGAGCCCCTGCTCCACGATCATCACGCGGCTTTTCTCCCCGTCGATCGAGCCGTCCGCCTTGCGGACCACCTCGGGCTTTTCGGCGATCATGCGCACGTGCCCGTTGTTCACGATGCAGTCCGCCACGTCCATCAGGGCGTAGGAGGCGAACATCTTCGTCTCGCCGTTCTGCCGGGCGATGGGCTTGGCGTCGGGGAAGCCGTTCTCGCCGTAACGGACCATGGCGTCGTCGTAGGAATAGGGGCCCACGCGCAGAAGTCCGTAGTGGGTGTTGAGGCCCGCGGTCCAGGCGCAGGTCGCGGAGTTGACGACGCGCGCCCAGCCCCAGCCGGTCGTGCCGGAGCAGGCGGTCCCGAAGATCTTGGTGTTTTCGGCAAGATCAGTCACGTCGAGAACGCCGGTCTCGGAGTCGTAGTATTCGAGCATCCGGTACAGGTTCCCGGAGGCG
>JAFYBI010000088.1 GCA_017540285.1 Clostridia bacterium
CGCCTCATCGCCGAAGGGAAGACCGCGGTCACGGAGGAGGACATTTCGGCGAACCTCTACACGAACGAATGCCCGGAACCGGACCTCATCGTGCGGACCGGGGCCGAAATGCGCATCTCGAACTTTCTGCTCTGGCAGGCAGCCTACGCCGAGCTCTATTTCACGGACCGCCTCTGGCCCGATTACACGACGGCGGACGTCGACGAGGCCGTGCGGGTCTTCGCATCCCGGTCGAGACGCTTCGGCGGGCTGGACAAGAATGCTCCGACAACGCAGAACGCATCGGAGGGCAGCTGACATGCTGAAACGAATCCTCACGGCCATCGTCGCCGTCGCGGTCTTTATCCCGATCTGCTGGTTTTCGGACAGATTCGCCGTCTGGCCCGTCGCCATGACGATCCTGTCCGTCGTCGCGGCGTGGGAAATGACGAAGTGCGTCGGAGCGTCGAAGCACATCTCCCTGCTCATCCCGGCGTTTCTCACAGCCATTTTCGTCCCCTGCACGGTCTGGCGTTTCCCTTTTCCCCATAATATGTGGGAAGGTGTGTTCGCCGTGGATGCCGCCTATCTGCTCTGGACCTTCACGGCGGACGTCTTCTCCCGCGGGAAGATCGATTATGAGGTCTCCGCGGCTTCCTTCATGGGGATCTTCTATACCTCCTTCGCCTTTGCCTGCCTCGTCTGGCTGCGGGCGATGACGGGACCGTACCGCTATCTCCTCGTCTTCATCGGACCGTGGGTGTCGGACACCTTCGCGTATCTCACGGGCCGGGCGATCGGGCGTCACAAGCTCATCCCCGAGGTCTCCCCGAAGAAGACCGTCGAAGGCGCCGTCGGAGGCGTGGTCTTCGCCGCGCTGGCCTTCGTGCTCTGCGGCTGGATCGTGAAGCGCTTCTTCGCGCCGTCGCTCTCCGTGAATCTCCTCGTGATGGCGCTCTCCGGCGCGGTCGTCGCGGTCGTCTCCCAGATCGGGGATCTCGCGATGTCCGTCATCAAGAGGCGGTACGGCATCAAGGACTACGGCAATCTCTTCCCGGGCCACGGCGGCGTGCTCGACCGCTTCGACAGCGTGCTTCTGACCGCGCCGGTCCTGGTGATGCTCTCGCAGATTCCCGCGCTCTCCGCGTATCTCATATAAGACAGGACAGTTTGATATGGTGAATTTACAGCCGAATCCCGCCCTCCGGGTCCGCTCGGCCTGCGTGCTCGGTGCGACGGGGTCCGTCGGGATCCAGACGCTCGACGTTCTTTCGGAGCTCGGCATCCCCGCGGAACTGATGACGGCGGGAGAGGGCGCCGAACGCTTCGCCCCGCTTGTGAGACGCTTTCGCCCGAAGATCGCCGCGATGGCGACCGAAGAGGCTGCGCGTGAGCTTCGCGACCTGCTCGGAGACGGCGCGCCGGAGATCCTCTGGCGGCCCGACGAAGTGCTCGACGCCGTGCGGACCACCGGGGCGGACATCATCTTCCATGCCGTCGCGGGGCTCGTCGGTCTGGATGCGGCGATCGCGGCAGCGGAATCCGGAAAGCGCGTCGGCATGGCGAACAAAGAGGCGATCATCGCGTGCGGGGACCTGATCTTGGCGCGCATGGAGGCCTCCGGCGGGGAACTGATCCCCGTCGACAGCGAGCACAGCGCGATCTACCGCTGCCTCGAAGGGCGGGATATCCGCGATCTGCGGCGCATCCTGCTCACGGCGTCGGGAGGACCGTTCTTCGGCCGGACGGCGGAGGAGCTGAAATCCGTCACGGCGGCGGAAGCCCTCGCCCATCCGACCTGGAAAATGGGGAAGAAGATCACCGTCGACTCCGCGACCCTCATGAACAAGGGCTTCGAGATCATCGAGGCCGTGCGGCTGTTCGGCGTCCCCGAGGACCGCGTCGACGTCCTCATCCACCGGCAGAGCGTCGTGCATTCGATGGTCGAGTGGAACGACAACACCCTCCTCGCCCAGATGGGACGCCCGGACATGCGCGACTGCATCCGCTACGCCGTGACCGCGCCCCACGCCGCGCCGGTCAGCCATCCGCCGCTCGATCTCGCCGCGATGGGCTCGCTCACCTTCGCCGAACCCGACACGACGGCGTTCCCCCTCCTCGAAGCGGCCCGCGAAGCCCTGAGGATGGGCGGGACCGCGCCTGCCGGACTCATCGCCGCGGATGAGGAAGCGGTCGACGCGTTCCTCGCCGGACAAATCGGCTTTTCGGATATCGCCGCGGCCGTCACGGAAACGCTCGGCCGGATCCCGGCTCTCACTGAAATAAACACGGAAACGGCGGCATATACTGTCGGAGAAGCCCGACGCATCGCCCGCCGTCAGATCGAACTCATGCAAAGGATGTGATCGTATCAACATCGGAACGATCCTGCTTGCCCTGCTCATTTTCGGATTCCTCATTTTCATCCATGAGTCCGGGCACTATCTCACCGCGCGTCTCTTTCACGTCACCGTACAGGAGTTCTCCATCGGCATGGGGCCGAAGCTCCTCACGCGCGTCTCGAAGAAGACGGGAATCTCCTACTCCCTGCGCGCCCTGCCCATCGGCGGGTTTGTGGCGATGGAAGGGGAGGACGAGGATTCCGAAGACCATAATGCCTTCCGCAACAAGCCCGTCTGGCAGCGCATCATCATCACCGCCGCCGGGGCAGCCATGAATATCCTCGTCGGCATGCTCGTCATGCTGATCCTCGTCTCGACGATGAAGATCCTGCCGTCAAATACGATCGGCGCGTTCGTCCCGGATGAGGACGGGGTCTGCTACGCCGAAGCCGGAGGCCTCGAGATCGGGGACAAAATCGTCGCCGTGAACGGCTCCCGCACGCACATCGCGAACGAGGTCGTCTATCAGATCATGCGTAACGGCCTGAGTCCGCTCGATATCACCGTGGTCCGGAACGGCGAAACCGTCGTCGTCGAGGATGTGCTCTTCCCGACCTTCACCGAGGGCGGCACCCGCTTCGGGACGGTCGACTTCAAGGTCATGCCCGAGACGATCACGCCCGGGGTCGTCCTGAAGCACGCCTTCTACCGCTCGACCTCGACGATCCGCATGATCTGGGAATCCCTCTTCGATCTCATCCGCGGACGGTACGGCATGGAGAGCATCTCCGGCCCCGTCGGCGTCACCAAAGCCCTCGGAGAGGCGGCGGAACAGGGCGCGACGGACCTCGTGTACCTCGCCGTCGTGATTTCGATGAATCTCGGCGTGATGAACCTTCTGCCCCTGCCCGCGCTTGACGGCGGACGTCTCCTCTTCCAGTTCATCGAATTGATCCGGGGCAAGCCCGTCCGCGCGGAATTCGAAGGCTACGTCCACTTTGCGGGGCTTGTCGTTCTCATGATCCTCATGGCGGTCGTCGCCGTGAAGGACGTCATCAGTCTGCTCTGAATGCGAAGGAAAGGCAGTTTGGCATGAAAAACTCCCCCTCCCGCACCGTCCGCGCGGGAACCTTGCCGATCGGCGGCGGGCATCCCCTGACCGTCCAGTCCATGACCAACGTTCCGGCTGAGGACACCGGGCGCTCCGTCGCGCAGATCCTCGCCCTGGAGAAGGCCGGCTGTGACATCGTGCGGCTCGCGGTCCCCTCGGAACGGGCGGCGGCGGTCTTCCGGGCTGCCAAGGAAGCAGGCGCGAAGGTCCCCCTCGTCGCGGACATTCATTTCGATTACCGCCTTGCCATCGCCGCGGTCCGGGGAGGCGCGGACAAGATCCGCATCAACCCCGGCAACATCGGCGAGCGGTGGAAGGTCAGGGAAGTGGCGGACGCCTGCCGCGCGGCGGGTCTGCCCATCCGCATCGGCGTCAACGGCGGCTCGCTGGACCGGCGGATCCTCGAGAAATACGGCGCGCCGACGGGAGAAGCCCTCGCGCAGTCCGCCCTGGAGGAGGCGTCGGTCCTCGAAGACTGCGGCTTCTCCGATATCGTGATCTCCATCAAGTCCTCCTCGATCCGGGAAACGCTCGCCGCCAACCGTCTCGTGCGGGAGAGGTCTGACTACCCCCTGCATCTCGGCGTCACGGAAGCGGGGGACGCTTATTCGGGCCTTGTGAAGAACGCCGTCGGCATCGGTGCGCTCCTCGCGGAGGGCATCGGCGACACGCTCCGGGTCTCCCTCACCGCCGATCCGCTCGAAGAGGTCCGGGCCGGACGCGAGATCCTGCGTTCGCTCGGCATGGATCCCCGCGGCGTCATCGAGGTGATCTCCTGTCCCACCTGCGGGCGCACGAAGATCGATCTCATCGGCCTGGAAAAGCGCTTCAAGGACGCGATCCGGGACCTCGACCCGCGCGGGAAGCATCTGCGCGTCGCCGTCATGGGATGCGTCGTCAACGGTCCCGGCGAGGCGAAGGAAGCCGATTTCGGGATTGCGGGCGGTGACGGCTGCTGCGTCTTTTTCAAGAAAGGCGAAAAGCAGGAGAAGCTCTCGGAGGACGAAGCCCTTCTGCGCCTCGTCGAGGAGACCCGCCGCACCGTCGGCACATAAGCCATCGACTTGTTTGAATACGGACAGAAATACAGGAACAGCACTATGTCAGACAAACCAACCCGCTCCCTTTCGGAAATCTTTTCGAAAATCGCGCCGGCCCTCACCGGGGTGAGCCGCGATCTCTTCCTCGAAGCGACAGACTTCCGTCTGAAGGTCAGCCGGGAAGCGCGGATCGCGGAGGTCAGCTGCCTTCTGCCGCGCCTCTATCAAAAGCGGGACATCTATGCCCTCGAAGCGAAGATCCGGGATGCCTACGACCTCGCGCAGGTCCGCATCCTCACGCGCTACGATCCCGCTCTTTTTTCAATGGATTACATGAGCGAGATCCTCGCGGAAGCCGGACGCGTGGGCGTGGTCTGCAACGGCTTCTTCGACCGCTACGAGCTGGCCGCCGAAGGAGAACGGATCACCATCTCGATCCCCTTTTCCCGCGGCGGGATCGGACTGCTCGATCTCGCCCAGACCGCGCGCGTGATCGAAGGGATCCTGTTCAGCGAATTCGGCCTCCGCTTTGAGGTCTCGATCGAACAGACGAAGAACGCCGACGAGGAACACGCGGAATACCTCTCCCGCCAGCTCGAGCGCCTCAACGCGACCTCCGCCGAGATCCTCACCCGGTACGAACAGATGGAAGCGGAGCCGCCCGCCGCAAGCGAAGCCGCGCCCGCTGCCCAGGAAAAGGCTGCCCTTCCGCGCGTCGATTCGCTTTTCGACGGCAGCGCGGAGGCTGCGGATCTCGGAGAGGGCAGGATCCGCTGCGGACGGATCACCTTCGACTGTTCCGCGCCCGAGGTCGTCTTCGGCGAGCTCTTCCCGATCGAAAACGTCAAGCCCCTCCGGGCGATCCGGCATCCGGAAAAGGGCGCCGTCATCCTCTGCGAGGTCTTCGCCGTCGAACAGAAGGAGACGAGGCGCGGCGATAAGGTGATGTTCACGATCGCCGTCACCGACCGCGAGGCGTCGATCTATATCAAGATCACCGTTCCGGCAGAGGAAGCAAACGACACCGAAACGCTCTTCTCGAAGGGGAAGCAGTACGCCGTGCGCGGGACGATCCGGACCGACAAGTTTGACGAAGAGCTTTACATGCAGTTCACCGATATCCTGAAGGTGAAGGAAGACGCCCGCACGGACCGCGCGCCGGAGAAACGGGTCGAGCTGCATCTGCACACCGTCATGTCCGCGATGGACGCGACGAACAAGGCCGACGACATCGTGAACACGGCGTACAGATGGGGTCACCGCGCCGTCGCGATCACGGACCACGGCAATCTCCAGAGCTTTCCCGTCGCCATGCTCGCCGCGGACAAGCTCGAGGACAAGATCAAGATCCTCTACGGCGTCGAGGCGTACTACGTCGACGACACCGCCCGCGCGGCCTACCGGGGCGAGGACGTCACCTTCGACGACGAATTCGCCGTCTTCGATATCGAGACGACGGGCCTCTCCGCCGCGTCGAACAAAATCACCGAGATCGGCGCGGTCATTTTCAAGAACGGCGAGATCCTCGACCGCTTCGACACCTTCGTCAACCCCGGCGTGCACATCCCGGAGAA
>JAFYBI010000089.1 GCA_017540285.1 Clostridia bacterium
ATGGAGGGATCCGCCGCGGCGACGCCCGACCGGCTTGCCGTGATCACGCCCTCTCAGAAATGGACCTATGCGGAGCTGAACGAAAAGGCGAACCGCGTCGCGCACGTTCTGATCGATCTCGGCGTTCGTCCGGACCGGATCGCCGCGCTGATGCTGCCGCGCTGTGCTGAAGTCTATGCCGTGCGCCAGGGGATCCTGAAAGCGGGCGGCGCGTTCCTGTCTATCGATCCCGAATATCCCGACGACCGCGTGGAGGTCATGGCGGAGGATTCGGAAGCGGTCGTGCTGGTGACGAACAGAACGCTGGCAAAAGAGCGCGCAGCGTTCCTCGCGTCGCTGTCCTGCCGCGTCGTCACCGTGGAGGACCTTCTGGAGGATCCGCGGACCGACAACCCGGACGTGTGGGTTCCTTCCGACGCGCTGGCCTACTCCATCTTCACCTCCGGTTCCACCGGCAAGCCCAAGGGCGTGATGCTGACGCAGGGGAATCTGGTGAACTTCGTGAACGCCAACCCGAAAAACAAAGAGATCCTCGGGTACACGGAGCGGGCTCACGTTTCGCTGGCGCTGGCCGCCATCACCTTCGACGTATCCATCATGGAAGAATTCATCCCCCTTGCAAACGGCATGACCATCTGCATGGCCACGGAGGAGGAGATCCACAATCCGGCGGCGCTTGCCTCGCTGATGACGGAAAACGGGGTCGACATGATGACCTGCACGCCGTCTTTCCTGACGAACTGCATCGGCCTCTCCGTGATGAAGCCCGCGCTCGAAAAAGTCGCTTCCTATGACTTCGGCGCGGAAGCCTTCCCGGCGGCGCTGTTCGACAAGATTCGCGCCATCAATCCGGACGCGTACATCATGAACGGTTACGGCCCCACCGAGGCGACCATCAGCTGCACGATGGACGCCGTCACAAGGCCGAACGTCATCACCATCGGTCAGCCCGCAAGCAACGTGAAGGCCTATATCCTCGACGCGAACGGCCATATCCTGCCTCCTCTGGTTCCCGGCGAGCTGGTCATTGCGGGCGCTGGCGTGGGACGCGGCTACATCAAGCGGGACGATCTGACGAAGGAGAAATTCATTGCCGTCGAAAATCTGCCCGCCTACCGGACGGGAGACATCGCGGCGTGGACGGCGGACGGAAAGATCCGCTTCAAGGGCCGCACGGACAATCAGGTCAAGCTGCGCGGCCTCCGGGTGGAGCTCGGCGAGATCGAGAGCGCGATCAACGCCTGCGACGGCGTGCTGACGAGCATCGTCATCATGACGGGCGAAGAGAACAACAAGTTCCTGGCCGGCTATTATACCGCGAGCCGCGAGATCAGCCCCGCGGAGCTGAAGGCGGAGATCTCGAAGACGCTGACCGCGTACATGGTGCCTGGCGTGCTGATGCAGCTCGACCGGATGCCGCTGACCGCCAACGGCAAGATCGACAAAAAGAAGCTGCCGCAGGTGGAATACACGCCGGACGAAGGAGACTACGTCGCGCCCGCCAATGCCGCGGAAGAGGATTTCTGCGCATGGTTCGCGGAACTCTTGAACATGGAACGCGTCAGCGCGGAGGGCAACTTCTTCGAGCTCGGCGGCACTTCCCTCTCCGCCGCGGTCATTGCCCTGAACGCTGCCGACCGGGGCTATCCCATCGTCTATGCCGACATCTTCAAGGCCCAGACACCGCGCGCCCTGGCTGCACTTGCGACCGGTACGGAACCCGCACAGCCCGCGGATGCCGGCGAAGACGACCTGAAACGCTTCGACTACGCGAAGCTGAACCTCGGGCACAACGTCGAGGAGAACCTGCCAGGCCTGACGCGGTCTTCCGTCGGGAATCTGCTTCTCACCGGCGCGACCGGCTTCCTCGGCATCCATCTGCTGCGCGAATATCTCGAGAACAGTCAGGGGAATGTGATCTGCCTACTGCGCGGACAAGAGCCGGAAAAGCATCTGAAAACGCTTTACTTCTACTATTTCGATCAGGCGCTCGATCCGTTCTTTGAGAGCGGACGCGTCCGGGTCATTCAGGGGGACATCACCGACCGCGCTTCCCTCGAAGCCGCGAAATCCCTGCCGTTCGATACGATCATCAACTGCGCGGCGCTGGTCAAGCATTTCGTCCGGGACGACAGCCTCGAAAAGATCAACTTCCGGGGCGTCGAAAACCTCATCGCTCTCTGCGAAGAAACCGGCAAGCGGCTGATCCAGACCTCCACCGTCAGCGTGGCGGGCGAAGGGATCGACGGTCAGCCTCCGCGGGACTGGGTCCTGACGGAAAACGCGCTTTACAACGGCCAACTTCTTGAAAATCAATATGCGCTGACGAAATTCAAAGCGGAAAGAGCGGTGCTGGAGGCTGTCGGACGCGGCGTGGACGCAAAGATCATGCGGCTCGGCAACCTGATGGGCCGCGCATCGGACGGCGAATTCCAGGTGAACTTCCGCAGCAACGCGTTCATCCGCTCGCTGGCAAGCTACAAGGCCATCGGAGCCGTCCCCTATTCCGCGATGAACGCGGGAACCGATTTTTCCGAAATCGACATGACTGCCCGCGCCATCCTGCTCCTCTCCGGAACCGGACGGGACTTTACCGTGTTCCATCCCATGAACAACCACACGGTCACGTACGCCGACATCGTGTACGCCATGCGGGAATACGGCTTCTCCATGGACACGCTGGAGGAGGAGGAATTCGAGAAACGCAGGGCAGCTGCGGGCGATGCGTCCGGCGCGCTGGTCGCCTATGAAAGCCACGAAGGCAGCGTCCGCCGCTACGAACTCGGTGCGGACTGCGGCTTCACGACATCCGCGCTGTACCGGCTTGGCTTCAAGTGGCCGGTATCCGGTGAAAAGTACATCGTTCAGATGATCAAAGCGCTGGACGAGCTCACCATGTTCGAAGAATGATGCGGTCCGCCCGGCCGCACACACCAAATCAGGAGGTAGAGACATGACCATTGAAAAGAACGTATGCGAGAACACAGCCGAAATCAAACTGACCGGCTGGCTCGACACCCAGACCGCCCCGGAGCTTGACAAGAAATCAAGTCCCTCGGAGAGGAGATCACCGCTCTGACGCTCGATATGGAGAAGCTCGAATACATCTCTTCCGCGGGCCTGCGCCTGATCATCGCCGCTTATAAGAAGATGAACGGGGCGCTGACGCTCCGGAACGTATCCGGCGAGATCATGAGCGTCATCAAAATGACCGGACTTGACAAGCGGATCGTCATCGAATGAAAAAACGATCCGTCAGACAATGGATCACGCTGTGCTTCTCCGTGATCCTTGTCCTCTCCGTTGCGGTGACAGCGGCATGGAATTATTATTACACCTACTCGCGCAGTGTCGAAGAGAGCAGAAAAGCGGCGGAATGCTGCGCGGGCATCGTCCGGTATTCGCTGAATTGGTGGAACGTCGACGTCCTGTCGCACACTTCCGACGATGAGCTGTATCGGAGCGAGCGGAGCACGATGCGGACGCTCTGCCAGTCCTTTGACTTTGATTATCTGTACGTCTATACCGTCGATCCCAAAGCCGAAACGCGCCGCTTCCTCTTCTGCGTTGCGACGGACGACGACAAGGAAGCGGTGATCCTGCGCGAGCGCTACCTCGGCGCGATCTCGGAC
>JAFYBI010000090.1 GCA_017540285.1 Clostridia bacterium
CATGGAGGGCAGGGTGGTCGTGCGCATGACCGAGGTGTCCTCGCCGAGGGGATTGGAGATCACGACGCAGGTACGCCGTGCATCGTCCGCGGGAAGACGGATCTTGTCATACCACGACGGGCTGATGAAGGAGAAGGTCTCGATCTCGTTCATGCCCATGCCGACGAGGGTGTCGTGCAGGGTGTTGTCGAAGTTCTGTCTCTCAGTCCGCACGCCGAGGGTCGGGGTCGCGGAGGAGGAAAGGGTCGCCCGGATCTCGTCGTAGCCGTACATGCGGAGGATCTCCTCGGCGATGTCGTTCATGCAGCGCACGTCGTCGCGGAAGGAGGGGACCGTGATGGTCTTCAGATCGTCGGAGACTTCGAAATCGAGCTTCTTCATGGTCTCGGCCATGTATTCCTGCGTCAGGTTCACGCCGAGGAAGCCGTTGATGACGTCCGCGTCGAGGGGCAGGGTGACCTTCTGCTTCGGGACGGGATAGACGTCGATCGTGCCGTTCACGACCTCGCCCGCGCCGAGCAGCTCCACCATTTCGCACGCCCGGTCGAGCGCCGGCATGGTGTTCTCGGAGTCGAGGCCCTTCTCGAAGCGCGAGGAGGATTCGGTCCGCATGCCGAGCTTCTTCGCCGTGACGCGGACGGAGCCCGGATGGAAGGTCGCGGATTCGAAGACAACGGTCGCGGTGGAATCCGTGATCTCGCTGTTCTCCCCGCCCATCACGCCCGCCAGCGCGACGGCCTTCTTCCCGTCGGCGATCACGAGCATGGAGCTGTCGAGCGTGTGCGGGACCGAGTCGAGGGAGACGAATTCCTCGCCGTCCTCCGCGGAGCGGACCACGATCTTCGAGCCGTCGAGGCAGCGGTAGTCGAAGGCGTGCATCGGCTGACCGTATTCGAGCATGACGAAGTTCGTGATGTCGACGATGTTGTTGATCGGACGGACGCCGGAAGCCCGGAGCTTCATGCGGAGCCACAGCGTAGAGGGTCCGATCTTCACGTTCTTGACGACTCTCGCGGAGTAGCGATAGCACTTTTCGGAGTTCGCAACGTCCACGGAGAGATAGTTTTCGATGGAGTCGCCGTCCGGGCAGGGAGCGGGCTTCTTGATCGGAGGCAGATCGAGCGGACGGCCGAAGGTGACGGCGGTCTCGCGGGCCAGCCCGAGGACGGAGAGACAGTCCGGACGGTTGGAGGTGATCTCGAATTCGACCACGATGTCGCGCAGGCCGAGTTCCTTCACCATGTCCGCACCGAGCGGGATATCGCCGAGCCCGACGTCCCCGAGGATCAGGATCCCGTCTTCCACGGCGCCCGGCATGTCGTGTAAGCTCAGCCCGAGCTCCGCGATGGAGCAGAACATGCCCTCGGATACCTCGCCGCGAAGCTTGCCGCGCTTGATCTTCACGTCGCCCGGAAGATGCGCGCCGTCGACGGCCACGGGAACGAGCGCGCCTTCAAAGACGTTCGTCGCCGCCGTGATGACCTGGATCGGTTCCGCCGCGCCGACGTCCACCTGACAGATCACGAGGCGCTCGGCGTTCGGATGCCGGTCGATTTTCAGAATCTTTCCGCAGATCACACCGGAGATGTCGGCTCCGAGCTCTTCATAGCCCTCGACCTTCGAGCCGGACATGGTCATGCGGTCGCAGTATTCCTTGATGGTGATATCGCTGACATCCGTGTAGTCCGCCAGCCATTTCATAGAGAGATTCATACGCTGTACAGTCCCTTTCTTTCGTGTGCCGGAAACTCAGCTGAGCCGGCTGTCGATATAGGCGGTGAGGATGTCGACGGAGGTCTGCCCCGCGTTGCCGTTCACCACCATGTCCGCGTGCCAGCGGGTGGGTTCGATCAGTTCGTTGTGGCGGAAGCGCACCGTGTCGATGTAGCGGTCCGTCACCTCGTCGAACGTCTGTCCGAAGGAGGTGAAGCGCCGGATGCGCCGCACGAGCCGCTCGTCGCTGTCGAGATCGACATAGAGCTTCAGATCGCACTTCGAGCGGATCGGTTCGAGATAGAGGGCAAAGAGCCCTTCCATGATGAGAACGTCTTCCTTTCCTTCCGCGATCGCCGCGTCGAAATCCGCATAGAGGCGGTCGAGATAGAGAGCGTCCGGGTGATTGTGCTCGACGTATGTCTTGCCCGTGATGGGGGCGACGGTCGTGATGGACGGCTTCCGGAAATACGCGTCCATGTGCATCACCTTCGCGCGGTCGCCGTAATGGGAAGCGAGCTTGTCCGCGAGAGTGCTCTTGCCGGAGCAGGTGCCGCCCGCGATGCCGATAACAAACATCTTGTTTCCTCCGTGTGGAATGAATTGCCCGGCAGCCCTGCCGAAGGTGGAGGCCGCCATGTGTCTCCGGGCATCGCCCAGTGGCCCTGCCGAAGGTGGAGGCCGCCATGTGTCCCCGGGTACTACCCGGTGGAGGCCGTCTCTTGTCTCCGGGCACCGCCCGGCGGTTAGAATTGGTTCAGGAAGCGGATATCGTTCTCGTAGAGAAGACGCATGTCGTCGATGTGATATTTGAGCAGCGCAATGCGCTCGATGCCGAGACCGAACGCAAAGCCGGAGTAGACTTCGGGATCGATGCCGCAGTTGCGGAGCACGTTCGGATGGACCATGCCCGCGCCGAGGATCTCAATCCAGCCCTCCCCCTTGCAGAGACGGCAGCCCGTGCCGCCGCAGACGAAGCAGGAGACGTCGACCTCGGCGGACGGCTCCGTGAAGGGGAAGTGATGCGGGCGGAAGCGGATCTTGGTCTGCTCACCGAACATGCGCTTCGCGAACATCTCGAGCGCGCCCTTGAGATCGCCCATCGTGATGCCCCGGTCGATCACAAGCCCTTCGAGCTGGTGGAAGAGCGGGGAGTGGGTGGCGTCCACGGCGTCGGAACGGTAGACGCGGCCGGGAGAGATGATCTTGATCGGGGGCTGCGTCTTCTCCATCACGCGCGCCTGTACCGGAGAGGTCTGGGAGCGGAGGAGAATGTTGTCGGTGATATAGAACGGGTCGTGCGGGTCGCGGGCGGGGTGATCCGGCGGGATGTTCAGGGCCTGGAAGTTGTAGTAGTCGTACTCCACCTCGGGGCCGTCCACGATGGAATAGCCCATCCCGAGGAAGATGTCCTCGAGCTGACGCTGTACGAGCGCGAGCGGGTGGAAGTGTCCGGCGCGGACTGGATCTCCCGGGACGGTCACATCGAGCTTTTCGGCGGCGAGCTGCGCTTCCATCGCCTTGCCCTTCGCCGCGGACGCAAGCTCGTCGATCTTCTTTTCGATCTCGGCGCGCACGTCGTTCGCCAGCTGCCCGATGACGGGTCGCTCCTCGGCGGACAGCTTGCCCATGCCGCGGAGTACGGCGGTCAGCTCGCCCTTCTTGCCGAGATACCGGATGCGGAGTTCTTCCAGCTCCGCCGACGGAGAGGCGAGCGCTTCCATCGCCTCTCTCCTGATTCTTTCGAGGGTCTCTCTCATGTGTCGAATATTTCCTTTCGATGGTTTCGATGGTTCGGGGGTCCGGCGGTTCCGGCGGCGGGAAACCATGTGCGCGGGGGACAATAAAAAATCCCTGCCGGTGCGAAAAATCGCAGCATCAGGGACGGCTTTCACCGCGGTACCACCCGGATTCCGTGCAAAAACACACGGCACTCGTGCCGATCGGCAGGGACGTAACGGGTCCCGCGCGTCCGGGACTACTCGGTTCACCCCGGCGGCCTGCCCTCCCGTGAAGGAGAACGGAGAAAGCGAAACGGCGGGACACGGCGCCGTGCCGGCTTGCAGCCCGTGACCGGCACTCTCTTGGGACGCTGGATTCTGTCCGCCCTCTTTCCCGCGGCTTTTGCTGACGGCTCCGCACCATGCGAAACCGCATATTTGATCGGGAACATTATAGTACAAACGCCCGCGTCATGCAAGAGGAAAACGGAAAAAACTGTTGCATTTTCTCCGCCGGTGTGCTATGATGAAGTCGAAAAAACAACCTTCGGGAGGCTTGCACCATGAAGATCAGCGACATCGACAAAAATCTGGCCGTCGAGAGCGCGACGGGACTCTCCCCCATCGTCTGGCTCGACGTCAAGGAAGAACCGGTCCGCCTCCACGGGCGGGCGGTCACGGCAAAGGGAAGCCCCTTCCTCCGCATGCCCTATGAGATCGCCGCGTCCGTGTCCGAGGGCGTCATGTGGCTCAATAATCACACGGCGGGCGGCCGCATCCGGTTCCGCACGGACTCGCCGTGGATCGCCATGCGCGCCGTCATGCCGGACAACGCCACCATGCCCCACATCACCATGCTCGGACAGTCCGGCTTCGACGTCTACCGGAATGACGGGAGGGACTATGCCTACCGCGGCTCCCTCATGCCCGGCAACCGGAAGCACGGCTACGAGAGCTGGTGCGCGACCGACGGGAAGTGGCATACCTATACGCTCAATATGCCGCTCTACGATCCCGTCGAGGACGTGATGATCGGCCTTCACGCGGACGCCCACATCGAACCGGCAGAGGACTATACCCATCCCGTTCCCGTCGTGTATTACGGCTCGTCCATCACCCAGGGCGGGTGCGCGTCCCGGCCCGGCAACGCCTATCAGGCGATGATCTCCCGCCGCTTCGACGCGGATTTCGTCAACCTCGGCTTCTCCGGAAACGCGAAGGGCGAGGAGGCGATCTGCCGCTATCTCGCGTCGCTGGACGCCTCCGTGTTCGTCTGTGACTACGATCACAACGCTCCGAGTGCGGATCACCTCGAAAAGACGCACAGACCGCTCTACGAGATTTACCGCGCCGCGCACCCGGACACCCCGATCGTCTTTGTCTCGAAGCCCGATTTCCACCCCGGCACGGAGGACGAGCGGCGCCGCCGGATCATCCTCGACACATACGAATATGCCCTCGCCGGCGGCGACCGGAACGTGCGTTTCGTCGACGGCGCGCATCTCTTCGACGGGCCGTTCGCCGACTCCTGCACGGTCGACGGATGCCATCCGAACGACCTCGGATTCTTCCGCATGGCCGAGAAGATCGGCGACGCGGTGGGAGAATTCCTCCGATAACATGACAGCACAGCGAAAGGAAACGATATGACACCCTCCTTCTATCAGAACAACCGCCGCCGCCTGGCCGACGCGCTCCCGGACGGCTCGCTCGCCCTCTTCTTCTCCGGATTCGCGCCCCGGAAACGCGCGGACGAGGATTACCCCTTCTTCGCCGACCGCAACTTCGTCTACCTCACCGGGATCGCGCGCGACGCGGGTCTCATCCTCGCCGTGGAGAAGGAAAACGGGACGGCTTCCGAAACGCTCTTCCTGCTCCCGGCCGATCTCCTCAAAGAGCGCTGGACCGGACGCCGCACCAAGGCCGACGAGGCGCAGACGGTATCCGGGATCGATGACATCGCCTATACCGCCGACTTCGAGCCGGCCCTCAAAGCCGCGCTCGGACGCGTGGACACCGTCTGGCTCGACATCGACGAGACCCGGGACGTCCGCGACTGGACCGAAGCGCACCGGTTCGCCGAGCGGATGCGTGCGGAGCAGCCCGGCATCGCGGTGAAGAACAGCCGCCCGATCCTCGCCGGACTGCGCACGATCAAGGCCGACTGCGAGATCGCCGCCATGCGCGAAGCGGTCCGCATCACCGGAGAGGGCATCCGCGCGATGATGCACGGCGTGCGCGACGGCATGAAGG
>JAFYBI010000091.1 GCA_017540285.1 Clostridia bacterium
CGTCGAGTGCGCGGTCCTCGCGGGCTATCTGATCGAAGACGGCCTCATCGGGCGGGTGCTCAGCGTCTCGGGCTTCGGACCGCACCGGATCGGACCCTCGTCCGGTCGTCCCGGGTGGTTCTGGCAGCGCGGGCCGAGCGGCGGGATCCTCTGCGACATCGGGAGCCATCAGATCGAGCAGTACCTGTTCTACGCCGGGGAAGAGGACGCCCGGATCTGTGCGGCGCGGGTCGCGAACTATGCCCACCCGGACGCGCCGGAGTTCGACGACTTCGGCGACTGCGCGCTCACCGGGAAGGGCGGCACGACGAATTATTTCCGCGTCGACTGGTTCACGCCGGACGGGCTGAGGACCTGGGGAGACGGCCGCACGCTCATCCTCGGGACCGAGGGAACTATTGAAATGCGCAAATACATCGACGTCGCGGCGGACAGGCCGGGCGGGAACCACCTCTTCCTCGTCAACGGCGACGGCGAGCGGTATGTCCGGGCAGCGGGCGTCACGGGCTTCCCGTTTTTCGGAAATCTTATCCTCGACTGTCTGAATCGCACCGAGCGCGCCATGACGCAGGAGCACGCGTTCAGGGCGGCCGAGCTCAGCATTCGCGCGCAGGCGATGGCCGCGGATCTCACGCCGAGGGCGGGACGGTGAGGCCGACCAAGTTCTCCGACGATCCAACCGGCGGTTGGAAACGGTTTTTCCCTCCAACTTCTGCTCTCTTGCGTATCCGCCGGAGATCGGGTATAATGGACGCAGAACCGGAATCGGGAGGAAGAACATGAAACTCAATGAAAACCTTGCCGCCCTGCGGAAAGAGAAGGGGATCACGCAGGAGGAGGCCGCGCAGGCGTTCGGCGTCACCAATCAGGCCGTTTCGAAATGGGAGCTCGGCCAAAGCTGCCCGGACATATCGCTCCTGCCGGAGATCGCGGCTTATTACGGGGTCTCGGTCGACAGCCTGCTCGGTGCAGAGCCGCACTGGATGCGCATTGCGTCGGCGGCATCGGATTATACCAAAAACCGTGACGGAATCCGGTATTGGGAAGCTGCGAAGGCGGCGTTCGCCGGGATGTTCGCGACACATGGCGGCGACATCGAGGAGGCGGAGGAGGTCATGGAGACGGCGGAATTGGTGCCGGGAACGGCATTCTGGTTTATGACGGAAAATGCCGGAGGGCTTCTTTACCCGCCCGTAATGTTTGTCTATCGGGATGAAACTGACCGTGACGCGCTGACGGAGCGTGAACGGGAGAACAGCTTCCGCTTCTGCAAATGCTTCGCTTCGGAGCGAAACCGGAAGATTGCCGCCGCGCTTCGCTGGGATCTTCCGAAAAGCGCAGTCGAGCTGAGCGTTGAAACCGGGATCCCGGCGGAGGAGGTCGGACGCGCGATCCGGGACGAATTTGAAAACATGGTTCGGGAAGAACAGCTTCTCGGATGCCCGCGGTTTTCGATCCAACCGTGGGTGAAGCCGCTTTTGTGGCTGACGGCATATTATTTTTGACCGTTGAAAAAACAGCGCGGCTCGTCACCGCGCTGTTCGGTCGTCATAGAAATCCCGGCGTTCCTCCCGGCGGGCTTCCTCCCCCGCGAGGACGCAGAGACACATGAGAAACACGCCGACGAGCCCGCCCACGAGCATCCCGGCGAAAAACAGGATCCATTCCATCACAAAACCTCCGGTCATGCGTTCTCTTTCGGAGTATGCGCGCGCCGGAGGCGTTTTATGCGGTTTTGATCCGGGATTTCCGGGGATTTCGGCGTCATCCGAGCGCAACGTCGAGCGCCAGCATCGTCACGAACCCGACGGCGAAGCAAACCGTCCCGAGGTTCGAATGCTCGCCTTCCGACATCTCCGGGACGAGCTCTTCGATGACGACGTAGATCATCGCGCCCGCCGCGAAGCTCAAAAGATACGGCAGGACCGGGAGCAGCACCCCCGCCGCGAGGATCGTGACCAGGGCGCCGATCGGCTCGACGATGCCGGACAGGACACCCATGAGGAAGGTTTTCCCCTTCGGCATCCCCTCCGCCGAGAGCGGCATCGACACGATCGCGCCTTCCGGGAAATTCTGCAAGGCGATCCCGAGGGACAGCGCGAGCGCGCCTGTCACGGTGATCTTTTCGTTGCCGTAGAGCCAGCCCGCGTACACCACGCCGACCGCCATGCCCTCCGGCAGGTTGTGCAGCGTCACGGCGAGCACGAGCTTGGTGGTCTTTTTCAGTCCGCGGCCGCCCCTGCCTTCCTCGGTCCCCTCCATGTGCGCATGAGGCACCGCGGCGTCGAGAACCAAAAGGAACAGCATCCCGATGAGAAAGCCGATCGCGGCCGGCAGAAAACCGAGCCGTCCGGCGGATTCCGTCAACTCCAGCGCGGGGACGATCAGGCTGAAGAACGACGCCGATACCATGATCCCGGCCGCAAATCCCGTCAGCGCGCGGCTGAGACGTTCCTTCATTCTTCCTCCCATGAAAAACACGCATGCCGCGCCGAGCGAGGTGCCGAGGAAGGGGATGAGCACGCCGAGCGTCACATGACCGATCATTTCGTTTCCTCCTTTTCCTCAAAGCCGGGCGCGGCGTTTTGGAAAGCAAATCTCTTTTTCATTTGTCCGTCCTCCCGCATTCAGCGGATCTGTCCGTCGGCTGAGTCTGTTTTGTTCGCTCCCTATCATGGTATGCGGGTCCCCGCTCCTTGTGCGCGATCCCGGACGCCTTGAAGTTAGCGATTGCTCACTGCCTCTATAATAGCACATCGGGTAGGAAAATGCAAGACCTCCGCGAAAAAAGACTGCCGCGTTTTTGAGGCGGCAGCCTTTCGGGGATCGTTTCGACAGTCTGGATTATTCGGCGTTTTCGTAGGCCGCGTTGACCTTTTCGAGGGACTTGCCGACGGCCTTGCCGGCAGCGGCGAACTTGGAGGCCGCGGTGTTCTCGCGTGCGGAGATCATGCCGTCGACCATGCCGCTCAGGCCGCCCATGCCGTTCTGGTAGCCGATATCGTAGTCCATGCCGCGGAAAATGTAGCCGAGCATGTCGGCGGTGCGCTCGTCGCGGGCGAACTTCGATTCGAGGGCGTTTTCAATGTAGGCCGGTGCGATGGTCTGGCTGGATTCATAGCCCATCGCCTGCAGGATGTAGCCCGCGAAGGCCTTGTCGGACGTGGTCTTCGGGATGCAGACCATCTGGGCGAGGGTCGCGCAGGTGGTGCGGTAGTCGGCCTGTGTCTCGTCGTACTTCACCATCGGAAGGACGCCGAAGTCGTATTCGAGAGTACGGAAGTTCGCCAGCTTCTGGGTGACTTCAATGAAGAAGAGCGCGCGGCCCGCGGTGAAGACGGGTTCCGCAACGTCCCAGCTGCCCGCGAAGATGACGTTGTTGTTCATGACGTCGATGATGCGGTCGATCGCAGTGAAGGTGAACTCGTTGTTGAGGTTGAAGATGAGCTCCTTATCGACGACCTTCGTGTACGGATCGGCCCACGCGTGCAGGAAGTTGCCGAGGTAAGACGCGTTCGCCGTGCAGCCCCAGGTGTCCTGCTGATCGAGGGTGCCGTCGCCGCTCGAATCGTTCGTCACGGCGTTGGTGTATTCGGAGAACTTGTCGATGGTCCACTTGCCCGCGTCGACGAGGTCGTAGAGCTCGGCCGCCGTGATGTTGTATCCGGAGGCGACGTCCTTGTTGAAGAACATGCAGACCGCCGTCCACTTGTCCATGAAGTTCATGTCGCCGGAGATGAAGAGGATCGCGTCGTGCACGGTCAGGGATTCCCGCGCGAACTGGCTCCACCACGTCTTGGAGAGATCGAGGCTCTCCACCTTGTTCATGTCGAACGCTCCGCCGGAAGTGGCGACATTGTTCATCTCGGAGATGCGCGGGAAGGCGATGTCGTAGGCGTTTGTCCCCGCGACGATCTCGTTCTGGATGGGCGTATCCAGATACGCGCCTCCGTCCGTCGCGACCAGCTTAACGTTGTACTTGGACTCCACGTTCCGGTTGCGGTTGAAGACGGCGTCGTTCATGGCTTCGCCGGTCAGTTCCGTGACTTTCAGCTCCGGAGAGGTCCAGTTGGACGCGATATTGTACCAGTTCGTTCCGAGAATGCCTACGGTTTTGCCCTCAAAATCCTTCACCTCGAGGTCGAAGACGGTGGCCGGGTCTTCGGTCTCCGGAGCGGGTTCGGTCTCCGCTTCTCCGGCATCC
>JAFYBI010000092.1 GCA_017540285.1 Clostridia bacterium
CCACGCGGTCGTCGGGATATTCGGGATCGATGGACAGGAACGCGCCGCCCGCTTTCAGGATCCCCTGGCGCACGGCATAGACTTCGGCACAGCGCGGCAGCATCAGCGCGGCGATCCGGTCCGGACGCACGCCGAGATCGATCAGGACGTGCGCGACGCGGTTCGCCTTTTCGTTCAGCTCCGCGTAGGTCCATTTCTGAGAGGGCGTGATCACGGCAAGCCGGTCGGGCGTCGCCGCGGCGGATCCCTCCATGAGGCAATGGACGGGGCGATACTCCACGGGCCAGTCGGTGTCGTTGACGGCATCGAGCGTCGCCCGCGCTGCGTCGTTCATCAGGTCGACGGCGTCGAGTGAGGGCGCTTCGAGAAGCTGACGCGCCGTCTGCGCGAAGAGCTCGAGGAAGGCGCGGATCATGCCGCCGGTATAGCGGTCCGGAAAATACTCCGCGTTCAGGGAATAGGCTCCGTCCTCAAGGAACACATCCACGGAAAGAGGCGCCTGTACGCTGTCGAGGGACTGCGCGAGACTCTTTGTCCGCTGTCCCGCGACGGTGAATTTATTGAACGCGCTGCCCTGGAAGGCGAAGAGGATGTCCGGCCTGATGCCGTAGGCGCGGCTGACCTCCGCAAAGGAGTACAGGTCGTTGGCGGTCAGATCGCGGATGCGGCGCGCGGTTTCGCGGACCAGATCCGCGGGCTTGTCACCGCCGGAGAAGCGGATGTGGAAGGGATAGGTTTTCACGAGCATCCCCACCGTGCGGAAGGTGCGGGGATCGCTGCGGCCGTTGTAGATATTGCAGAACAGGGCTTCGTCCTGACCGGTGACCTTCGCGAGCGTATAGGCAAACGCAAAGGTGAAGAACGCGTTCTCCGTCACCTTCAGATCGCCGCACCACTTCTGCACGCGCTCGACCATGCCGTCGCCGAGGAACAGCCTGCGGGCGTGCTCCGTCTCCGGTTCTCCGCCGGGGAAGTCCGGATCCGGCAGACTGTTGACGTCCACGCCGTCGAATACGCTGTCATAATAGGCTTTGGCGTCGGCATAGGCCTGGCTGCCGCGCGCCGCGCGTTCGTCGAGCGCAAGATCGAAGGCGGAGTATTTCTCGGTCTCGGGCGTCTCTCCCCGGAAGGCTTTTTCAAGGTCCTCCATGAACACGACGAGCGACGTCCCGTCGAATACGATGTGGTGGAAGTTGATGTAGAGATAGACCGCCTCCTCGGTCCGATAGACCTTCGCACGGCAGAGCGGCTTGTTCGCAAAATCAAACGGGACATGCTCCTTCATGCAGGCGGCCAGCGCTTCTTCCGAGATCTCTTCCGCCTCGGTACGGAACTCGTCCTCGGACATGACCATGACGGCGGTGGATTCCCGGTCCGGCAGGATGCGGCAGAGGAGCGCCGGATGGGCTGCAATCGCCGCATCGACCGCGCGGCACAGGCGTTCGGTGTCCGTGTCGGGGGACAGGCGGAACAAGAACGGCAGCTGATACGCGTCGTTGTCCGGATCGATCATGCAGGCGGAGTAAATGCCGAGCTGGGTCTGGGTCAGCGGCCACGGCCTCGTCGTATCGCGGGCGGGCGTCTGATCTGCCGCGGGCGTCACCATGAAATGCTCGACGATCTCGTTTTCGATCGACAGGAGGGAGCCGCGGGCAAGAATGTCCACGTCGGGGCTGTAACCGAAGGCCTCTTCGATGTCCACCGCCAGCATCAGGGCGGAGATGCTCGTAAGCCCGAGGTCCTCGAGCGGTTTGTCCACAGGGAAGTCCTCCGTCCCGACGATGGGCGAGAGGATCCTGTAGAGCTTTTCTTCCAGAGCGGTCCTCGCGCGGGGGCCGGATTCCTCGTTTTCGGAAGCGAACGCCGGCTCGGGCAGGGCACGCTTGTCAACCTTGCCGTTGACGTTCAGGGGGATCTTCTCGATCTGCATGGTCACTGCCGGTACCATATAGGGCGGCTTGCGCTCCAGGATGAACTGTTCGAGCGCTTTGACGTCCACCGGTTCGGGCGACACCACATAGGCGCAGATCATCTTTCCTCCGGCGGGCGCTTCCCGTGCGACGACGGTCGCGTCGGTGATGCCGGGGAACTCCCGCAGGACGCGTTCGACCTCGGTCATCTCGATCCGGAAGCCGCGGATCTTCACCTGACCGTCGCGGCGGCCGACGAATTCGATGTTGCCGTCGTTCCCCCAGCGGACGATGTCGCCGGTCCGGTAAAGGCGAGCGTACGCCGGATCGGAAGTGAAGGGATTGGCGATGAAGGCCTCGGCGGTCTTTTCCGGGCGGTTCAGGTACCCGGTCCCGACCTGCGCGCCGGCGATGAGGAGCTCGCCCATCGCGCCGATCGGCAAAAGACGCTGGAAGCTGTCCGCCACATACAGCCTCGTATTGTTGACGGGCATGCCGATGGGAAGCCGCTTGGAATCGCTCGTCATCCGATAGGACGTGGAAAGGACCGTGCATTCCGTCGGCCCGTACAGGTTGTAGATCTCCATGTCCGCCGGCGGGTCGAAGGGAACCAGCGATTCGCCGCCCATCGACATGATCTTCAGGGTCCGGCAGTCGGTCATGAGCGCAAACTGGCGGCCCACCTGCGTCGTCATGAAGCCGTGGGTGATGCCGTTTTCGTTGAAATAGCGGTTGATGGCCCGCAGATCGAAGCGCACGTCGTCCGACAGGATATGCATCTGAGCTCCCGCCGCGAGGGTGGGATAGGTATCCATCATATTCGCGTCGAAGCCGAAACTGGCGTAGGCCGCGCTGCGGCTCTCAGGCGTCAGACGGAATTTCGGTACGTACCAGTCGATGAAATTGACCAGGTTTCCGTGATGGAGGATGACGCCCTTGGGCGTGCCGGTGGTGCCGGAGGTGTAGAGCAGGATGAAGGGATCTTCCGGGCGGATCTCACGGTTCAGTGGCGCCGCGTCGGGAAGCGCGTCAAGTTCGTCGAGACAGAGGAACGGTCCTTCATACTCCGCGATCAGATCCCGCAGCTCCCGGTCCGCGATGACCAGCGCCGCACCGGAATCCCGGACCATGAAGTTCAGGCGCTCGGGCGGATAGGACGGATCGAGGGGCTGATAGGCCGCGCCGGTCTTGAGGATCGCACAAGCGACGACGGGCATCCATTTGCAGCGGGGAAGCAGCGTGGAAACCACGGCCCCCCTGCCGATCCCCTTTTCGGCGAGAGCGGCGGCGATGGCATCCGTCTTTTTGTCGAACTGCGCGTAGGTCAGCGCGTCCCCTTCGTAAACGACGGCGATGTTGTCGGGATATCGATCCGCGGCGCGCTTCAGGATTTCGGGAACGTTTTCGGCGGACGGCGGAAGTTCCCAATGGGGGAAGGAGGCAAGCACGGCAATGTCATCCGCGCCGATGAGCGTCAGGTCCCGCAGGCGTTCGATCCCCGGGAGCTGTTTCGCTGCGGAGGAAACCGTTTCGGCGAGGCGGCGCATGTTCTCGGGCAGATACCAGTCCTTCCGGTAATAAAGCGTGAGCATACCGTCTGACGGGAGGAGGCAGAGCTTCCATTCCGCGGCGGGATCCGGCACAAAAGCGGCGTCAAAGGACAACAGAAGTTCCCTGTTCAACCCGAGGGAGGAGGCAAGCGCCGCTTCGTCGGAGAAGGGATGATCGAGCGCCTCCGCACGCAGCGAGGTCACAGCGGCACGGAACTCCTCCGCCGGCGCGTTTTCGTCGAAGGAGACGTAAAACGGGAAGCACGTTTCGCCTTCGCGCATCCAGAAAAGACTCTCGTTCTGACTGGTGAACTTTGCGAGCGTGTACGCAAACGCCGCGGTCAGAATGCCGCGGTCTGCATCCGGCGCGGCGACGGACAGAGAGGCAAACGCGCCGCCTTCTTCGTTGTCCGGAAAGTCGACGGCAGGGCACACGTCGACCTCCAGCCCGGAGAGCCGTTCCTGCCACCATGTCAAGATTCGATCTTCGTTCATATAGTCCTCCTTAATGGGAATCCATTCTTTTGTCACGGGTATAGAGCACCGCGCTCAGAATCAGGGTGAGTCCCTGCGCGATCAGCCAGCACCACCAGATGCCGGACACGCTGAAGAGCAGCGTCAGGAGATACAGGAAGGCGACGGGCAGGATCGTGCCGGAAAGAAGCGAGATCCCGGTCGCGTGGAGCTCCCGCTCCTTGACCTGGAAGTGATAGATGATGATGGTGTTGAAGCCGGTATACAACAGGGACAGCGCATAGATCCGGATCGCGCCGACCGCCGCCGCGTGGATTTCCGGCTCCCGCATCGAGAAGAGGTTTGCCACGAATCCGGCACCGAAGATATAAGCCAACGTCGCGAAGGTCATGGCGATGATCTCCATCACAAAACCGTAGCGGATGGTCTCGGCCGTCCGTTTCCGGTCTCCTGCCCCGAAGCACGCGGCGAGGATGGGCTGACAGGCCTGGGCGATGCCCTCGTAGAGCGCCATGGCCACGACGGAGAGCTGGGTGATCACGCCGTATACGTCCAGATGCATCGGACCGCCGACTTCCATGATGCGGATGTTGAAGAGCGATGTACCGACCGCCATCCCGAGCTGGGTGACAGACAGGGGGATCCCGGTTTTCAGGACCCGCCCGACGCGCGCTTTGCCCATGCTGCGGCGGCGGAAGATCAGACCGTTGTTTTTCTGCAGAAGGTGCGCGGCGTTGATGAGCATGGCGACGGTGTAGGCGAGGCAGGTCGCCAGCGCCGCTCCTCCCGGGCCCCACTCAAACACGCCGACGAACAGCACGTCCAGCACAAGATTCACAACGGCGCAGACGACGGTGGAGATCAGGGAGAGGATGGGCGCGCCGTCGAAACGGACATAGACCATCAGCTGCTGATACAGACAGAGCGGGATCATGAACGCAAACAGCACTCTGCCGTACAAAACCGTAGGCGCGAGGACCGATCCCGAAGCACCGAGAAGAGACATGATCGGCTCCGTAAAGACCAGTCCGGTCACGGTCAGCACCGCGCCG
>JAFYBI010000093.1 GCA_017540285.1 Clostridia bacterium
CCGGGTGCTGCGGTATTCCTCGAGGTGGGCGTATTTGCGCTTCAGGTAGATCACCGTCAGGGCGGTCTGCCAGTCGTTTGCATGGAGGATATCCGGATAGAAGTGGACCGCGCTCATCAGCTCGAGGACGCACTTCGAGAAGAACGCGAAGCGCTCGCCGTCGTCATGGCAGCCGTACAGGGTCCCCCGGTCGAAATAGTACAGATTGTCGATGAAGTAGACGGTCACGCCGCTGCGCTCGGTCTTCCAGATCCCGCAGTACTGGTTCCGCCACGAGAGCCGGACGTTGATCTCGGTCACGAGCTCGAGTTCTTCGGCGAATTTGCCCCGGATCTGGGCGTACATCGGAATGACCACCCGGACGTCACCGTCCTTGCCGAGGACCTCTTTCACCGCCTGCGGCAGGGATCCGACCACGTCGGCGAGTCCGCCGGAGGAGGCGAAGGGGAGCGCTTCGGACGCTGCGTACAGTATTTTCATGTCACGCCTCCGTCAGATCATTTTGCCCTTGGACACATAGAACGGCTGGGTCTCCGCGCCGGCCAGCATGCGCTGATCGCGGATCACGGCGTTCTTGTCCGTGATGACGCAGTTGAGGAACGCGCCGTCGCCGACGATGGTATCCTGCATGATGATGGAATTCTTCACCGTTGCGTTCCGGCCGATCTTGACGCCGCGGAAAATGATGGAGTTTTCCACCGTGCCTTCGATGAAGCAGCCGTCCGCGACCATGGAATTCTTGGCGGAGGAGCCCTGCGCGTAGTACGTGGGCGTGGAGTTGCGGACCTTGGTGTAGACCGGGCGGTTTTTCACGTTGAAGAGAGATTCCCGGGCGAAGGGATCGGTCAAAAGCTCCATGCTGTGCTTGTAGTAGTCCGCGAAGGACGAGATGCTCGGGCAATAGCCGTCGATGCGGTAGACGCGGTAGTTCATATAGCTGCAGCGGCGACCGATGATGTCTCTCGACAGGCTCGAATAGTCGCGCGTCGTCGCTTCCAGAACGATCTGGCGGAGATACGCCGTGCTCATGACGATCATGTTGAGGCCGATGTCGGCGGTACCGGAGAAGTCGTTCGGATAGGCGAGGACCTCCGTGATCCGGCCTCCCTCGTCGGAGGAGAAGATGACGGTGTTGTGCGCGGTCTCCGGCGTCAGTTCGGCGGTCTTCACGGCGACGGTCATGTCCGCGCCGGACTCCTGATGAGAGCGGATCATGTCGCTAAAATCGACGTTGCAGATGACGTCGCAGTCGGAGAGTACGACATAGTCGTCGGTGATGCGCCCGATGGAGGCGGCGACGGTCTTGAGGGAATCCAGACGGGAGTTCGTGCGGTGGTCGAGGTGGGGATTCGCAAACGCGGTAATGTTCGGAGGAAGGATCTTGATGCCACCGGAGCGGCGCGCGAGATCCCAGTCCTTGCCGGAGCCGATATGGTCCATCAGGGACTGGTAGTTGTAGTTGGTGATGACGCTGATGTTGTAGATATTGGAGTTCACCATGTTGGAGAGCGTGAAGTCGATGAAGCGGTAACGGCAGGCGAACGGTACCGACGCGATGGTGCGGAGTCTGGTGAGCTCGGGGATGTTGTTGTCATGAATGTTCGAAAAAATGATGCCGGATGCAGACATGTTGTTCCCGTCCTTTCTGTCAGTCGTTGCTGTGTGTCTTCAGCCATTCCGCGTCGACCATCTCGCCGCCCGGAACGTCTGACGCCGGTTTCAGCTGGAGATCGGAGCCGATGACGGTGATCTTCTCGCCGCTGGCTTTGGTCCTGCCGACCGTGGAGCCCGCCCCGATCTGCGCGCCGTCGTCGATGATGGCGTAATTCACCGTCGCGCCCTCGCCGACCGTGACGCCGGACATGATGATCGAATCCTTGATATACGCGCCCCGGCAGACCTTGACGCCGCTCGAGAGGACGGAGTTCTCGACGATGCCCTCGATCGTGCAGCCCTCGGTGATGAGGGAGTTCGAAATCTTCGCGTATTCGCCGACGAAATGCGGCGAGTCGGAGTAGTTGCGGGAATAGATGCGCCAGTCGCGGTCGCGGAGGTCAAAGACGGGCTGTTCCCCGACGAGATCCATGTTGGCCTCCCAGAGGGACTGGATCGTTCCGACGTCCTTCCAGTAGCCGCGGAAGGGGTAGGCGTACATCTTGCAGCCGTCGCCGAGCATCTTCGGGATGACGTTCTTGCCGAAGTCCTTCGAGGAGGCGGGATCGGCCTCGTCCTCTTCGAGGTAGCGGCGGAGGAGAGCGGTGTTGAAGATGTAGATGCCCATCGACGCCTTCGTGCTCTTCGGATGCTTCGGCTTTTCCTCGAATTCCGTGATGCGGAGATCCTCGTCCGTGTTCATGATGCCGAAGCGGCTGGCTTCTTCGAGGGTGACCTCGAGGACGGCGATCGTGCAGTCCGCGCCTTTTTCCTTGTGCGCCGCCAGCATCTTCGCGTAATCCATCTTGTAGATGTGGTCGCCGGAGAGGATCAGCACGTAGTCCGGGTCGTACCGGTCGATGAAGTTGAAGTTCTGATAGATGGCGTTCGCCGTGCCCTTGTACCAGTCCGCGCCGGACTTCGCCTGATAGGGGGGGAGCACCATGACGCCGCTCTGCCCGCGGTCGAGATCCCAGGGCTGTCCGTTCCCGATATACTCGTTCAGCTGCAGAGGCTGATACTGGGTCAGAACGCCCACGGTGTAGATCCCGGAATTGACGCAGTTGGATAGCGGAAAGTCGATGATCCGGTACTTTCCGCCGAAGCGGACGGCCGGCTTTGCGGTCTTCTCGGTCAGCGTGTAGAGCCGGCTTCCCTGACCGCCCGCCAGAAGCATGGCGACACATTCCTGTTTTTTATACATATTGACCTCCGTCAGTTGAATTATTCTGCTGTTTGCGGAAAATCACGCCGCCCAGAGGGGGC
>JAFYBI010000094.1 GCA_017540285.1 Clostridia bacterium
AGAGCCGCGGAAGAGGCTGCCCGCGCGCAGGCGCCATTTGCCGAGATCGCGGCGAAGGCGGCTGCCAACGGCGGACAGCTTGTTCCGGACAGCGGCGCGAGGGTGATGGCTCCGGCGGAGCTTGACGGGCGCAGCGCGCAGGAGATCCGCCTGATCGCCAAGACGGGCTTCGAGGGCTTCTTCTGCGGCTGGGGCAATCTCGACTACCTGAAGGAGTGCCGGCGCATCGCGGACGAGACCGGGATGCTCTTCCAGTCCGTCCACGCGCCGTTCGGCCGGTGCCGCGATCTCTGGCACGGAAGCCCGGAGGCCGCGAAGATCGCGCTCGACGAACAGATCGCCTGCCTTGAAGGCTGCGCGGCGGTCGGGGTCCCGATCATGGTCGCGCACGTCTACATCGGCTTCGAGGATCACGACCTTGCGCCGACCGGCTTCGGCCTCGGGAATTACGAAAAGCTCGTCCGGCGCGCAGAGGAGCTCGGCGTGAAGATCGGCTTCGAGAACACCGAGGGCAGGGAATACCTCGACGCCGTGATGCGGATGTCCGAAGCGTATCCCGACGCTGCGGGCTTCTGCTGGGACACGGGCCACGAGATGTGCTACAACTTCACCGAGGACATGCCGGGAAGGTATCCCGGACGGCTGTGCGCCACGCACATCAACGACAACCTCGGCGTCCGCGACTTCGGCGGCCGGATCACGTGGCACGACGATCTGCACCTGCTCCCGTTCGACGGCGTCGGCGACTGGGCGGACATCGCGCGGCGGCTCGCGGACTTCGACGGACCGCTCACGTTCGAGCTCACCACCCACTCGAAGCCGGACCGGCACGAGAACGACAAGTACGCGCGCCTGACGCCGGAGGAATACCTCGCCGAGGCATATACAAGGGCATGCCGGGTCGCGACGCTCGTTACAAAGGCGAGAAACGCATAACAAAATACAAAAAACTGTCCCGCGGTGAGCCCGCAGGGCAGTTTTCGTTATGGAAATTTCGGTTTGGCAGGAGATCCGGCTCACAAAAGCTCCGTCTCCTCGCCGGTCCAGTGGTCGAAATACTCGACGCCGCGCCGTTTCCCCTCGAGGAGCGCGCGGTGCGTGGTCTCCACGTTGCACCACTCGTCGATGCGGGAGAGGCCGTGCATCTTCCAGTCGGCGAAGAACCGGTTGATCTCCTCGGGATCGAATTCGCCGCGGAGCATGGTCTTGCGCTTGAGCGCGACCCACCGGATCGACAGCCGGGCCTTGTCCACGCGCATCAGCCGCGCCGGATCGCAGGAGACCGCAGCCGCCGCCTGATCGAACAGCGCGAAGTACTTCTCGAGCATGTCCTCCTCGAGGAAGCGGTGGAGCGGATTGTCGTTGAAGCCCACGTGATCGTATTTCTCCGCCGTATCGCACAGCAGGTCAAGATATTCGTTCAGCGCGGGAGCCGCTTCGCCGTAATAATACTCCATGAACTCACGGCGGTGCGCGTCGAGATCGCAGTACGGATCCCAGAGGAGCTTCGAGATGAGGTACGCCCGCATGTCGTTGAAGTCGACGCCGCCCCGGGACGCGCCGCAGGCCTGCTCGAAGACGCCCTTGACGTTGTTTTCCGCCATGAGCTGCGCGTTTCGCTGCAGGATCCGCCAGTTGGGATGCGGCGTCGGGTAGTGGGCGAAGCAGGTCGTGTAGTCCCAGATGTACATCCGGTCGCAGATCTTCCCCCAGTCGCAGAGGTCGGTGATGAAGCTCGATCTCGTTCCGTCCGGACGCGTGACCGAACGCCGCTCGTCGTCGCAGCCGTCGAAGGGATGGCAGAAGCAGCATTCGATCGAGCAGAGGCGGACGCAGACGTTGTGCCGGTTGCGGGTGATGTGCGGCGCGGGACGGCTGTATACGTAGGCCAGCGTGTCGAAGATCACGTCGGGGAATTCCGGCTCCAGCGCCTCGGCGACGGCGTTGACCGCGCGCAGCAGCGTACCGGACGGGGAACCCTCTTCCTCGTCGATCTTACGGCAGTTCTCGCACTGACAGTTGCCGCCCCAGTCGTTCTGCGACAGCGACATCAGCCGGTTGCCCGGATGTGCGCGGAGGAAATCGCGGGTCCGCTCGGTCAGGAGACGGATCACGTCGGGATTGGTCAGACAGAGCTGGGTCCGGCCGCCGCTCGTGGTGACGCGCCGCCCGTCGACGAGAGCGAAATATTCGGGATGCGTCTCGCCGAACTCCGCCGTGGGGATCAGGTGCTCGAACGAATGCACGAACAGCCCGTAGCCCATCGAGCCGCCGAGCCGCTTCGGGATCGGGGCGCCGAGCGTGCCGTTCAGGCGCAGCTTCGCCGAAAAGCGGGGATACTGCCGGATCGTTGCGTAATTGTGCGTGCGGTATTCGAACGTCGGTTCGGACCGGAGGGAGAGATCAGGGATCACGGCGTCGGGCGCGGTCGGGACCTTCTCACAGGTAGGAGTGAAGAACCGGACGCCGAGCCTCTCGAGAAGCTCGTAGGCGCCGTAGAGCACGCCCCGGCATCCGCCTGCGATCCTGACCGTATTGCCCGTCGATTCGATGAGGAAGCCGTCGTCCGAACAGACGGACGCATCGAGCCCGGACGCGGAACCGACGAGGATCGCGTTGTCTTCGTCACCATCGGCGGAGAGCGGCAGACTGACCGCCGTCATCCGGTCGAGATAGTAGCGCAGTTCCTTCGCCGCGTAGAGTTCGGAGGAATCGGGATTGGCGAACGCCTCCGGGGATACGGTGATATGTGCCTTTCTGACGGGTAACATGAGAACTCCTTTCGGTTTTGCGGCGGATCGCCCGGCCGTCAGCCGAACATCCGCTTCATGAGGGCGGGTCCGTGCTCGCGGAACCACTTCTTCTGCGCCTGATAATCCGGGCAGACGCGCGCGACGTGAGCCCAGAACCGCGCCGAGTGATTCATCTCCAGCCGGTGGCAGAGCTCATGGATCACGACGTAATCCCTTGCCTCGGGCGGCGCGAGCATCAAAAGACAGTTGAAGCTGAGATTTCCCGCGGCGGAACAGCTTCCCCAGCGCGTCCGCTGATTCCGGATCGTGATCCTGCCCCAGCTCACGCCGACGGCGGGACCGAACCGGATCACCCGCGCGGGAAGATCGGTGCGCGCGCCGCGGATCAGAGCGTCGATCTCCTCCCGGGTCAGCCGCTCCGGTTCCCCCGCTTCGGCCGCGTCCCGCTGCTTCGCCAGATGGGACTGGATCCAGCTCTCTTTCTGCGCGAGAAAGGCGGTGACCTCGGCGTCCGGGATCCGGAGAGGGCCGCGGACGAGGAGGGTGCCGTCCGGCTTCAGCGTGAGCGCGAGGGTCTTCCGGGCGGAACGGATCACGGGCACCCAGACGGGATCGGGGTATCCGTCTCCCGGGGAAAAGGGAAGGCGGACATGGGAGGAATACATCATCGGAAGTTCTTCTCGAAGTTCGCGATCCAGGCATCCGCGATGAGCTGATGGCCCGCCGGGGTGGGATGGACGCCGTCGCCGAGCCAGTAGGACGGGGGCATCTTCTCCGCCGCTTCGTTGAACATCGCCTGCAGGGGCAGGAAGATCTGATCGGTCTCCCGGGCGATTTGGCGGACGGCTTCGGCGCGCTTTTCGGTCTCGCCGCGGAACAGGTCCCAGGCGCCCTCGGTCGCGCTCGCCTTGAGGACGAACGGCTCCATGAGGATCATCTTCCGGCTTTCGGGCAGGGCTTTCTTCGTGTCGGTGACGAGCATCTTGTAAACGTTGTAGAAGCGGTCCGCCTCGACGCCGTTTCTGCCGCCGAATTCGTGCCACACGTCGTTCACGCCGATGAGGATCGAGATGAGGTCCGGCACGTGGTTCCAGCAGTCCGCCTTGATCCGCGCGTACACGTCGACGATGCGGTTTCCGCTGATGCCGAGATTCTCGAATTCGTATTCGCCCGGGTACTTCACGGACAGGAATCCGTCCACGAGAAGCGGATAGCCCTGACCGATCGAGACGAGGCTCCCGTTGTGCGTGTTGCGTCCGACGTCGGTGATCGAGTCGCCTAAAAACAGGATTTTCATGGAATACCTCCCAGAAGGTGTAGATTTTGTCTGAAGCTATTGTAGCACAACCCCGTGCGGAAATCAATCCCCGCGGGGGAGAAAAAGACAAAATCAGACCTTCATCTTCTCCGCCCGAGCTTGGCACGGCACTGGCGGCACCGCTCCCGTCCCGGTTCGTTGTCAAAGCCGCAGACCGGACAGAAAACCTTCGGGAGCTCGTCGAAATCGCACGGGATCGGGTAGCGCATCGCGCCGGCCTTGAAGACGCGGGATCCCGCAGCGAACGGGAGAAAGCTGTCTCCGGGGAGCACGACGGTCCTCGTCTTATGCATAGGCTGCCCGGATGCCTCGTCGTCCGGCCGCAGGATCACGCGGAAGGTTCGGGTCGGCGGGATCCCGAGGGTGGCGCCGGCATTCCGCCCGGTTTTGACGGCATGCGCGCCGCCTCCGATCACGCGTTCCTCCCGCTTCTGGATCTGCTCCACCGTGGCATAATACGTCTTCTGCAAAAGCGGCGCATGCAGCCGGAGCGGCCAGAAGGGGACGATCAGGAGGAGCAGAAAGGGAAGGGCGTCCCGGGAGAAGAACGGGGAGCCGCGGTGTGCGGTATAGAGTGCGCAGAGAAATGCCCCGGCCAGCCAGCAGAGCGGGATCCCGACGGCGGAGAGCATCCGCTTCTTCCGATCCATTGCGCGAAAGAACGCCTCCGTATCTTTCGCGAGATGCGTGCGGTTCTTTGTTTCCTGAATTTCCATCAGATAATCTCCTTTTGCGTTCGCGGGAACTTTGATAATGGCATTATAACACACGATTGCCGCGCTGTCAAGGGGATCGGGAAAGAAAGGCGTCTTTCCGAACGCGCGAAAACCGATGAATTCCCGCACCGGGATCCCGAAAATCCCTTGACTTTCTCCCCGGATTTCGTTATAATGAACAAAGAAAAGGATGCGACCGGCCGGCATGGCGGGCATCCGAGGAAAAGGAGAATTCCCATGACTTTCAGCGATAAACTCAGACGGATCCGCGACGTGTCCGCGACGAACTACTGGGCGCACCGCATCTGGGCGGAGCTCTGCTACATGGCGTGCCTGTCCCAGACGCGGGACCACATCTACGACGCGCGGCTCGAGGCGGCCTGCGACGATCTCCTCGCGGCGCTTGCGGCCGAACACACCATCTCCCGCTCGACGGCGGAAGCGGCGGAAAAATCCCTCGCCGATCTCTCCCCGGCGGCAAAATCCCTCAAGATCTACTGCATCGCCCACGCGCACATCGACATGAACTGGATGTGGGGCTATCACGAGACGGCCTCCGTCACCGTCGACACGTTCCGCACCATGCTCGATCTCATGAAGGAATACCCGTCCTTCACCTTCGCCCAGTCCCAGGCGTCGACCTACAAGATCGTCGAGGACTTCGCGCCGGAAATGCTCGACGAGATCAAAAAGTACGTCCATGAAGGGCGCTGGGAGGTCTCCGCGTCGACCTGGACCGAGACCGACAAGAACATGCCGAACGGCGAATCGCTCTCCCGCCACATCCTCTACACGAAGCGGTATCTCGGGAACCTGCTCGACATCGATCCCGACTCCATCCGCATCGACTTCGAGCCGGACACCTTCGGCCACAACATCAACGTCCCCGAGATCTGCCAGAACGGCGGCATCGACTATTACTACCACATGCGCGCGAACGACGATAAGCCGGAGCTTTACCGCTGGCGCGCGAAGTCCGGCAAGGAGCTGATTGTCTTCCACGACGTCAAATCCTACAACAGCGACATAAACCTCCGCACCTTCGAGGATCTGCCCCTCTTCTGCGCGAAGAATCATACGGACACCTATCTGAAGGTCTACGGCGTCGGTGACCACGGCGGCGGCCCGACCCGCAACGATATCGAACGCATCCTCGACGACGCGACCTTTCCGCTCTATCCGACGATCGAATTCGGTACCTACGCGAAGTTCTTCGCCGCCTGCGAAAAGATCCGCGACAAGCTGCCGCTCCTCGACCACGAGCTCAACTACGTCTTCACCGGCTGCTACACGACCCAGACGCGCATCAAGATGGCCAACCGCATCGCCGAGGACCGCGCCTATGAAGCGGAGACCTATTCCGCCGCGGCGACCGCTCTGACCGGCGCTCCCGCCCGCACGGCGATCTTCGAGAAATCCTGGCGGCAGATCCTGTTCAACCACTTCCACGACATCCTCCCGGGCTCCGGCATCACCGAAACCCGCGAATACGCGCTCGGCCACTTCCAGGACGCGCTGGCAGGCATCGACATCTCCGCCAACGCCTCGATGCGGAATATCGCCGATGCGATCGACACCTCCGCGATCCCGTTCGACGACAACAATTTCACCCGTTCCGAGGGCGGCGGCGTCGGATTTGCCGTCGAACACGGCGCGGGTTACCGCTTCCCGCAGACCGAACGCGGCAGAGGCTCCGTCCGCGCGCTGCACCTCTTCAACCCCACGCGCTATGACCGCGACGAGGTGACCGAGGTGACCGTCTGGGACTACAACTACGACCTCTCCCTCGCGCGCTTCACCGATGCCGCGGGCAATCCCGTCGCCTCCGAGGTCCTCTCCGCCGGACACGGCTACTGGGGCCACAGCTTCACGAAATTCCTTGTCCGCGCGAAGGTCCCGGCGTTCGGCTGGACCACGGTCGTCCTGAAGCTGAAAGAGGCGGAGGGCGTTCCCGCGTCAGCCGCTTCCGGCGCATGGTGCGACTACATCGCCGACGATCCGCTCGTTCTCGAAAACGGGCAGCTCCGGGCGGTCTTCGATCCCATGAGCTTTGCCATGACCGAGCTCACCGACAAATCGACCGGCGAGCGCATCGTCACCCCGGAGAAGCCGTCCGCCGTCTTCCGCTTCATCCGCGAGAATCCGCGCCACGGCATGACCGCATGGCGGGTCGGCGAGTACATGAGCGTCGACGTGCTGAACCGGGCGGACCGCGACATCCGCCTCCTCGATTACGGCGTGACCGGTCTGCGCCGCCGTCTCCGCTACGAGATCCGGTTTGCCTCCTCGAAGCTCACCGTCACGGTCGAGCTGCTCGGCGAATCGAAGATCCTGAACTTCCACGCGGACGTCGACTGGCACGAGATCGGCGTCCCGGGCGACAACACCCCGCAGCTGGGTTTCCATCTGCCCGTCGCCTACGCCGTGAAGGACTACACCTACGACATCCCGATGGGGAAGATCACCCGCGGCGACATCGCCCACGACGTCCCGGGCAACAGCTTCATGCGGCTGGAAAAGGACGGCAGCGCGGCGTTCATCGTCACGGATACGAAATACGGCTTCCGCGGCCATGAGAATTCCGGCGCGGTGACGCTCATCCGCTCCTCGGTCGATCCCGATCCGTACCCGGAGCGCGGCATCCATCACTTCAACCTCGGCGTCGGCGTCTCTGCGGCCGAGGAACAGAAGAAGCTCGCGACGCTCTACGTCCACCCGATCGCGTTCAACGCCGCGACGAAGCATCCGGGGACCCTCCCGACCGAAGGCGCCTTCCTCACGCTCGAGGCGGGGCAGGGCGTAATGGTTTCCGGCGTGAAGAACGGCGAGGACGGCGGCCTGATCGTGCGCGTCGCGGATTACGGCGGGGAAGGCGGCAGCTGCGCGCTCGTCCTCTCCGATCTCGTGAAAGCGCCGGCGCATGCGGCTCTCGTCGACATCACGGAGCGGCATGAGATCGGCGCATGCGGCATCGACGGGCACAGGATCACCTTCCCGCTCGCGCCGTTTGCCATGGCGACCGTGAAGATTCGGTAAAGCATCATAAAATCAAGCGTATATCGGAAAAGGGACTGCCGGCGCGGTCCCTTTTCAGCGCATTGCGGTCTTTCAAAAAACCTGCCGGAAAATTCGGAAACTTTTTTCGAAAACCCCTTGACAAACGGATCCCGGTGTGCTATAATCACACCAACCTACCGAACAGGTAGTATAAAAGATCCGAACAAGGAGAAACATCATGTCGAACGTATATACCTCCGCCGATCAGCTGATCGGGAAAACGCCGCTTCTGGAGCTGACGCACATCGAAAAGGAAGAGGGGCTCCCGGCGAAGATCCTCGCCAAGCTCGAATACTTCAATCCCGCCGGTTCCGTGAAGGACCGCATCGCCAAGGCCATGATCGACGACGCCGAAGCGACGGGGAAGCTCAAGCCCGGCTCCGTCATCATTGAACCGACGAGCGGCAACACCGGCATCGGACTCGCGTCGGTCGCGGCGGCCAAGGGATACCGCATCATCATCGTCATGCCCGAGACCATGTCCGTCGAACGGCGGCAGATCATGAAGGCTTACGGCGCGGAGCTCGTCCTCACCGAAGGCGCAAAGGGCATGAAGGGCGCGATCGCAAAGGCCGACGAGCTTGCCCGCGAGATCCCGAATTCCTTCATCCCCGGCCAGTTCGTCAATCCCGCCAACCCGCGCGTCCATCGCGAAACGACCGGTCCCGAGATCTGGGAAGACACCGACGGCAAGGTCGACATCTTCGCGGCGGGCGTCGGCACGGGCGGCACCATCACGGGCATCGGCGAATACCTGAAATCTCAGAATCCGAACGTGAAGATCGTCGCCGTCGAGCCGGCCTCCTCCGCCGTCCTCTCCACGGGCGTCGCCGGACCGCATAAGATCCAGGGCATCGGCGCGGGCTTTGTCCCGGAGGTCCTCAACACGAAGATCTACGACGAGATCATCCCGGTCACGAACGAAGACGCGTTTGCGGCAGGCAAGCGCATCGGCAGAAGCGAAGGCGTGCTTGTCGGCATCTCCTCCGGCGCGGCGGCTCATGCGGCCATCGAGCTGGCGAAGCGTCCCGAGAACGCGGGCAAGACCATCGTCGCGCTCCTTCCCGACACGGGAGATCGGTATCTCTCCACCCCGCTCTTCGCCGACTGAACGGCGGAAACGGATCCCCAAACGAATCTCCCGAGCACTCCGGCGGCGTCCGGAGTTTTCGGGGTGTCTGACAACGGAGGATGAATATGCTGATATCCACACGAGGCCGGTACGCGCTCCGGGTCCTCATCGACCTGGCGGAGCACGCGAACGGCGCGTATATTCCCATGAAGGACGTCGCCGCGCGGCAGGACATTTCGCTCAAATACCTCGAGCGGATCCTCCCGGTCCTGACGAAAAACGATCTCATCGAGGGCGTACAGGGCAAGGGGGGCGGGTATCGCCTGACGAAGGATCCCGACGAATACCGCGTCTTCGACATTCTGGTCCTCACCGAGGAGGATCTCGCGCCGGTCTCCTGCCTGGCGGACCGCTCGAAGGTCTGCGAGCGCAAGGCGGAATGCCGGACCCTCCCGATGTGGGAGAAATTCTACGCGCTCACCCGCGACTACTTTTCTTCCATCACCGTCGCCGATCTGATGCGGACCGACACGGGCGATATGTATGTGATCTGAATGCAAAAGGGGCTGTCGTAACGTTCACCACCCATAAGACAGTAATTCAAGTAGAACACAAAAAAACAGCATCTGTCATATAGGATTCGGGAATCGCACTATTCTCACTCAAACACACCAGCCGCCCGGGTTTTGGCCGAGCGGCTGAACTGTTGTTTTGAGTTTATTTGAAGTACTGCTCGTATCCCGTCCACTTGGCGAGGTACCGTGCAAGGATCATGCGGTCCTTGGCGGTGATATCGCCGTCCCCGTCGATGTCGGCGGCCTCC
>JAFYBI010000095.1 GCA_017540285.1 Clostridia bacterium
ACCTTCGATGAAGGTATGCTTTTCTCCGCCGACGGATCGGTCGACGCAGTCACCGGGACCGTCGTTGCTGATTTCGAAAGGCGAAGGCTTTCGGCCCTTCCAATACCTTCGGGAAGGTATTTCTCCCCCGTTCTCCCGCCTTCGGGCCTGAGATATATGTACTAATTTATTATCAGGAGGAACAAGACCCATGTTCAAGAAAATTGCCGCGCTGGCAATGGCGGTCCTCATGCTTCTCGGCATGACCGCGATCCTCTCGTCGTGCAGCGGCGGAAACGCAGGCTCCATCACCATCGGCTGCATCATGGTCGGCGACGAGACCGAAGGCTACACCCTCGCCCACATGAACGGCATCAAGGAAGCCGCGAAGTCCCTCGGCATCGCGGACAGCCAGATCATCTGGAAGTACAAGATCGAAGAGAACTCCGACTGCTACGACGCCGCCACCGAGCTCGTCGGGCGCGGATGCCAGCTCATCATCTCCAACTCCTACGGCCATCAGGACTTCATGGCCCAGGCCGCGAAGGAACATCCCGAGGTCACCTTCGTCTCCATGACCGGCGACTTCGCGTCCATCTCCGGCATCCCGAACCTCAAGAACGGCTTCACCAAGGTCTTCGAGTCCCGCTATGTCTCCGGCGTCGTCGGCGGCATGAAGCTCAAGGAACTCCTGGACAACGGCACCGTCTCCCCCTCCGCCACCCCGGATTCCTTCGACGCGGACGGCAACGTCAAGATCGGCTACGTCGGCGCCTTCAACTATGCGGAAGTGGTCTCCGGCTACACCGCCTTCTTCCTCGGCCTGCGCTCCATCGTCCCGAACGCCGTGATGGAAGTGAACTACACCTCCTCCTGGTTCGATATCGCCAAGGAAGCCGCCGCCGCTGAGGCTCTCGTCGCCAACGGCTGCGTCATCATCGGCCAGCACGCGGACTCCACCGGCGCTCCCTCCGCCTGCGAGAGAATGCTCGGGAACGGCAAGATCTGCTACTCCGTCGGCTACAACGTGGACATGCTCTCCGCCGCCCCCACCGCCGCTCTGACCTCCCCGACCAACACCTGGTCCGAATTCTACAAGGACCTCATGAAGAACGTCATGGACGGCAAGGAACAGCCCTTCGACGTGGCTAAGGGGTACAACGAAAACGGCGTCGCCATCACCGCCCTCGGCCCGTCCTGCGCTCCCGGCACCGCCGAGAAGGTCGCCGAAGTCGAGACCGCCCTCAAGAACGGCACCCTCCATGTCTTCGACACCAGCACCTTCACCGTGACAAACGAGCAGACGACCTGCGACGTCCTCACCGACGCGAACGGACACCTGACCTCCTGCAAGGTCAACATGTCCTATATGGACTGGAGCACCATGACGCCCATCTACGAAGGCGAGACCGTCGAGTGCATCAAGGACGGCTACTTCGACGAGAGCACCTTCCGCAGCGCGCCCTACTTCTCCGTCCGCATCGACGGCATCATCGAGAAATAATCAGACCTTGATCCCAGAAGGGGGAGGAGGCTTCCCGTGAGCTTCCTCCCTTCGCGTTTTTCAGGGATTTTTCCGTTTTTTCGGGGGACATGCGGCGGATACGGGATTATGTTCCGGCTTGGGAATGACGGGTTTATGTGACCGGCATTCCGGCAGGAGCGGGATTTCGTTTTGGCTGAGAATGACGGTTTTATTGGATGGAAAAGGATTCGGCGTTGAGCGCGCGTTTCTGTATCGAAAACCGTTTCCCCCTCCTTCGCGCTCTTTGACAGATTCCGACATAACGAGCGGAACATGGCGTCAACCCCGCGCGGTCTGTGTTCGGACAGCCGAAACATGCGCAGGATAAATCCTGCGGCCTTGCGGCGGTGATTCAGTCGCGCATATAAAGGGGACAATGTACTACAGTCTTTCTTGCCGAATGTTTCACGTGAAACATTCGGACGGCGCACCCCAACTCTATGTTCCGCCCAAACAGTTTTTCGATCGCGCCGTTCTGTCTGCACGTCTGTCTGAATCTGAGCATGTGCGCGAGGAAGAAGAAACTATTTCAGCTTCCCGTC
>JAFYBI010000096.1 GCA_017540285.1 Clostridia bacterium
CGGGTGAGGTTTCGGCCGTGCGTCTCTCTCCGGACGGATCGGCTGTGGTGTATGCCGCCGTCGGCAAGCGCGAGATCATGCCGCAGGAGCATTTTGACACCGTCGATCTTCCGCTCACCGAGGACGGGCGGCTGATCCTCTTCGGCGCGGCGGTTCTCGATCCCGAAACGAGGACGCTCGGCGAATTCCGTCAGCTTCCCGAGGACGCGACGCTCCGGGCCAAACGAGGCAACGGGGAGAGCGGCAGCCATTCAATTCTTCATCCCGCTTCGCCCTCATGGGATTTCTGCTACACCGGGCAGGACGGCGTATACGGCGCTTCCTGGGACGAAACCGGGAACCTCTCGGCAGAAAAGATCTTCGACTGGGCAAACTCCGACATCACGAAAGGTGACTATACCCTTTTGCGTGTTTATGACGCTGACACGATGCTTTTCCGCGGTCCGCGAACCGATCGGGGCGAAGAGCGGCTTGTCCTCTTCCGCCATGCCGACGACGTTCGTCTCTCGGAAATGATCACCCTGACCGTCGCGCACACGGTCGATATCTCCGCGCAGATGCAGACAAAGATCGCCGATTTCAACCGCACTCACCCCGGCGTCAAGGTCATCCTGAAGGATTACCGCCCTTACGACGACAAGAACACGCCGACGAAGAACGAAGGTGCGGAAAAGCTCGCGTTTGAATTGAGCCTCGGAGAGGCCGGAGCGGATATGGTGATCGCCGGAGGACGGGCGGATTCCGCTGAGACCGGCGTCATCCTTCAAAACGGGCTGTACCGCGATCTCACGCCCTTCCTCGATGCCGATCCCGCGGTGAACCGGGACAACCTCTTCGGCGCGATCTCGCGGCTCTATCAGACGGCGGAGGGAAACATCTGGGGCCTGACGGACTCCCTGTCGGTCAATACCCTGATCGGCTCGCGGAAGACGCTCGGTACGGAGTCCGGGCATCTCTCCGCATGGACGATGAGCGACATGCTCGATCTCGCCGAATCGCTCCCGGAGGATACCGCGCTCACAGCCGGATTATACTGGGGCGGGCTCGGTACGCTGCACATCAGGGATCTGCTCGGTCCGGAGGGATGGGGTGCCTACCTCGACTGGGAAAGCGGCACCTGCTCCTTCGACAGCCCGGAATTCGTGCGCTTTCTCACCTTCCTCCGATCGCTTCCCAAGGATATTGAAGATTTCAGGCGAAACGCGCCGGACGGAAAACTTGACAACAACGACAATATCGGCCACACCGCTCTCTACCGCTCCGGCCGGCTTGCGCTCAGTATCTCGTTCTTCCCCGCGATCACCTCGTTTCCCGATGTCGTCCGGGATTTCGGCTCCGACGACTGGGTCGCCGTGGGCTATCCGGATTCCGGCACAAACGCGGTCCCCGGCAAATCCATCATGCTTCTGGAAACATGCGCGGAGCCGGAGCTCGCGTGGGAACTCCTCGCCGACCTCGTGCGTCTGAAATCGTCGGACGGTTTCGTCGTCACGATCCCCGCGCTGAAAAGCGATTTCAGCAGCGTTCTCGATAAGATGAAAGACTATGTCACCGCCGTTTACGATGACGGATCATCCCGCTTCTGGATGCATGCCGACGAAGCCCCCGCCGATCCGTCCCGGCTTGAGAAGCCCGGCACGCTTTTCCGCTGGACGCAGGCGTTCGAAGATGACATCCTCTCCCTCATCGACGGCGCCGGGAGTCCGCTCGTCTATTCCGTTCCGAACGAGGTCACGGACATCATCGAGGAAGAGATCTCCGCCATGACCGCCGGGGTCTCGACACCCGAACGGTGCGCCGGGATCATCCAGTCCCGCGTGGGGATCTGGATGGCGGAACACCACTGAACTCCCGAACAGAAAAATCCGCCCTTTTGCGAGAGCGGATTTTCTTTTGTTCACTTCGCCTCGAACCACGTCTTTCCCATGCCGCAGTCGGCGGTGAGGGGGACGGGGAGCGTGACGGCGGCCTCCATTTCGCGCACGAGAAGCTCGGCTGCCTCGTCGGCGCAGTCCTCGCGCGCTTCGAGGATCAGTTCGTCGTGGACCTGCATGATCAGCCGGGCGTCAAGGCCGGATTCCTTCAGCGCGCGGTCGACGCGGATCATCGCGATCTTGATGACGTCCGCCGCGGTCCCCTGGATCGGGCTGTTCATCGCGACGCGCTCGCCGAACGCCCGCAGGTTCCGATTGGAGGCTTTGAGCTCCGGAATGTTGCGGCGGCGTCCGAACATCGTCGTCGTGTAACCGTCCCGCTTCGCCGCTTCGACGGTGCGGTCGAGGTACGCCGCCACGCCGGAATAGGTCGCGAGATAGTTCTCGATATACTGCTTCGCCTGCTTGCGCGTGATGCCGAGGTCCTTCGCAAGGGAGAAATCCCCGATCCCGTAGACGATGCCGAAATTCACGGCCTTCGCGCGGCGGCGCAGATCCGGCGTCACATCGTCCGGCGAGAGGTGGAAGACCTCGGCGGCGACGGCGGTGTGGATGTCCTCCCCGTCGAGGAACGCGCGCTGCATCGCCGCGTCGTCCGCGAGTACGGAGAGGAGCCGCAGCTCGATCTGCGAGTAGTCGGCGTCGACGAGAACATAGCCGTCCTCCGCGACGAAGAACTTGCGCAGTTCCCGCCCGAGCTCGCCGCGCACCGGGATGTTCTGCAGGTTCGGATCGCTCGACGCCAGCCGCCCGGTCGCCGTTCCCGTCTGGTTGAAGCGGGTGTGGATGCGCCCGTTCGCGTCCGCCGCGTCGGCCAGGGGATCGCCGTAGGTGCCGCGGAGCTTCGAAAGCTGGCGGTAGGCGAGGACGTCGCCGACGATCGGGTGGAAGGGCTTCAGATCCTCGAGCGTGTCGGCGTCGGTCGAGTAGCCGGTCTTCGTCTTCTTCCCGGCGGGCAGGCCGATCTCCTCGAAGAGCACTTCGCCGAGCTGCTTCGGGGAGTTGATGTTGAAGGAATGTCCCGCCTCGAACCACACCCGCTCCGCCGCCGCGTTCTCCTCCGCGAGAAGCTCGCGCGCGTAGCCCCGGATGCCGTCGGGATCGATGCGGAAGCCCCGCTCCTCCATCCCGGCGAGCACCGCTGACAGCGGGATCTCGATCTCGCAGAGCAGCTTGTCCTCGCCGCTCTCCCGGAGCTTTTCCGCGGTGACGGCCCACAGCTTCCTCACGGCGTCCGCGTCCGCGGCTGTCGAATCCGGCGTCGTGCCGAGGTATTCGGCGGCCTTGTCGCGCAGGAGGTATTTGCTCTTCCCGGGATCGAGGAGATACGCCGCGAGCATGGTGTCCCAGACGCATTCGATCCCGTCGCCGGAGATGCAGAGGGACCTCAGGAGCGATTTGAAATCGTGGCAGACGACGGGATGGGTGCGTAGAAAGGCCGCGAGCGCCTCCCGGTCCGCGTGCGGAATGAGGATGACGCGGTCCTCTCCGGGCGAGACGGCGGCGTCTTCCCCGTCATAGACGACGACCGCGGGACCGTCCGGCTCGATGCCGTCGAAATCCCCGGCTTCGGCGACGCTCAGGGCCTGCGCGGGTGCGGCGTTCGGCGTCTCGGATTCCGTCAGGCCGAACCGCTTCGGCATCTCCGTGAATTCGAGCTCGCGGCAGAGCGCCCGGAAGGCGGCCCCGTCGACCGCTCTTTCCTCGAAGAGCGAATCGGGGTCGGGGATCGGCGCGTCCCGGCGGATCGCGGCGAGGTCGCGGGACATATAGGCGCTCTCGCGGCCCTCGGTCAGCTTTTTCACGGTCCCGGCGGACTGGCCGTCCATGCCGCCGTCGGCGTAGAGCGCGTCGAGGGTGCCGGCTTCGGCGATGAGCTTCAGGGCGGTCTTCTCCCCGATGCCCGCGACGCCCGGGATGTTGTCGGA
>JAFYBI010000097.1 GCA_017540285.1 Clostridia bacterium
CTTGGTGAACGAACTTGCCGAGGCAGGCTTCATGAAGGGTACGAATCCCTTCGGCCGAAGGCGAGTTCGTCTCTTGTCTCCGCGGACCCCGCGGGAGCTGTGTCCTCAGTTCCCGCCCAGCCCGTCGAACTTGTTCATCATCTTGTCAAGAGACTTGTTCACGATCTTCGTGACCTTCGCGTACTGCGAGGCGAGATCCGTGTTGTAGCTGTCCGCCATGCTGTACAGCATCGAGCTGATGCCGAAGCCGCCGAGATAGCCGATGTCGTACTTGATCGAGGAAATGATGATGTCGAGCGAAACGGTCGATTCTTCGTCGCGGGAGACCTTGCCGAGCAGCGTCACGTCATAGTACGCCGGGGTCAGCTCGTTCTTCGAGCACGCACCCAGCGCGTCCATCACGTAGCCGGTCTTCTCGTAGTCCACATTGTCCGCCGGGATCACGATGGTCGCGCAGACGTTCGGGTTCACGCAGTGGTGATAGCCTTCCTGCTCCTCGTCGAATTTCGGCATGGGCAGGATGCCGAAGTCGGATTCCATGTCGCGCATCGTGGCGACCGCGTGGAGCTCGCCGTAGTAGAACAGGGACTTGTCGGACTGGTACATCGCAAACGCAGGCTGCTCGCCGACGCCCGCGCGGGACCAGGAGTAGGTGATGTCCGGGTTGTACATCAGCGTGGAGAGCTTCTCGATGACGGATACCGCGCGCTCGGACATGAAGGTGTTCTCCGGGACGCCGTCCGCGTTCGTCGTGAAGAAGTCCACGTCGCAGCCGATCATCGCGAGCGCGATCATGTCGCAGAAGCAGATCAGGCCGAAGCGGTCGTCCTGCGTCATCTTGCCGTCGCCGTTGAGGTCGTCGGACACCTGCGTGCCCATCTCGACCATCTTGTCGATCGTCCACTTGCCGGCGTTCATGATCTCATAGGGGTTCTCGAGCTGGTTGTTCGCAAGGATCACCTTGTTGAACATGATGACGCCGATGGACTTCTTGTACATCGTGCCGATGTCGCCCGTCAGGCAGAAGTTCATGCCCTTGATCTGCAAATCGCCGAGGATGTTCGGGTCCCACCACGCCGCGCCGAGATCGAGCGTCCCCTTCGAGGCGTAGTTGTTCAGCTCCTGGATCGTGCCGTTCTGCGCGACGCTGAAGGAGTTCTGCATCGCCAGGGTCGCGATCTGGTACGCGCCGTCGCCGGAGTTCACCGAATTCGTGAGGGTGCCCGTGTCGCCGGAGCCGGTCATATAGGCGGGCGTCACGCTGACGTTAAGGAGCTCGTCCACCTGCTGCATGCGGGTGTAGACCGCGTCGTTGAGGACCTCGCCGGTGATCTCCTCCGCGCTCCAGTCGACGTCGCCCCAGATGCCGCCGTCGTTCGGGTAGGTCAGGACCGTGAAGGTCGCGCCGCCGTAATCGGTGCCCGCGGGGATGTTCGCCGCATAACGGGAGGGTTCGGTCTCCTCCTCGCCGCCGTCCGGGGCAGCGACAGGGGTATTCGTTCCGGCGTCGGGCGTGTCGGTGCCGCCGACGGCGTTGGGTTTGCTCTCGGAGCATCCGGCCAGCATGAGGGGCAGGAGCAGCGCGAGACAGAGAAGAATGGATAAGGTTTTTTTCATGGTTGCCTTCCTTGTTTTTGATTCGCGGATTCCAACACGCTTATCATACACGAAACGAACGGAAAAGTCAAGGGGAAAGCGGTAAATCCGCGCGTCCCCGGTCCCGTTTTTCGCGCGTCCCCGGCAGCCTTCGCCCATGTCTGCAAAAAATATATCGAAAATCGATAAAAAACTATTGACATTCGATTCAAATTGTGCTATGATAGGGACAGCAAAACCGAAAGGGGCAACATGCTATGACACAGAAAACCTTTGCGAATCTTCTGAAAGCGGTGATCGTGCTCGCCTTCCTCTGCTGCGCGGTCGTCTACGCCTTTTACGTCCCCGCGATCGCGCAGGAAGCGGCGGACGTGTATGCCGAGTACTCTGCGCTCTATGTCCCCGCGCTCGTGTTCGTCGAGCTGACGGCCCTGCCGATCCTCATCGCGCTCGTGCTCGCATGGCAGATCGCGCACGCCGTCGGGCAGGACAATTCCTTCTGCCGCGCGAACGCCTCGCGGATGAAGGCGATCTCCCTCCTCGCGCTGGCGGACGTCGCATATTTCTGGATCGGCGTCGCCGTGCTGTGGTTCGGCTTCGGCGTGATGTCCGGCCCGGAGTTCATACTCGTCGTGCTCGTCGGCTCCGCGGGGATCATCGTCTCCGTCTGCGCGGGCGCGCTCTCCCATCTCATCCTCAAAGCATCCCTGCTGCGCGAGGAAAACGACCTGACGGTGTGAGGTGAACGATGATCATTGTGAATCTGGACGTCATGCTCGCGAAGCGGAAGATGAGCCTCACGGAGCTGTCCGAGCGGGTCGGCATCACGCAGGCGAACCTGTCGATCCTCAAAAACGGACGCGCCCGGGCGGTGCGGTTCGACACCCTCGACAAGATCTGCCGGGTCCTCGGCTGCCAGCCGGGGGATATCCTCGAATACCGGGAGGGCGATGAGAAGGCAGAGTGACCCGCCGACCTTCTCCTCCCTGAGAAAATCCAAGCCCCGCTTAAGTCGGCCTGAGAACGGCTCTCTTGCGGGGCGCGATTTTTTGTGGTACAATGAGGACAACGGAAGGGCCCTCCGGCATCATACACAGAAAAGGACGGAACCATGAATCAGGAAACCATCGGAAAGAACATCCGCAAGGCGCGGCGCGGCCGCGACATGACGCAGGACGCTCTGGCCGAACGTCTCTCGGTGACGGAATCGGCGGTGAGTCAGTGGGAGAGCGGCAAAACCGTCCCGGATCTGTTGCTGATCCCGCCGCTCTGCGCGATCCTCGGCGTCACGTCGGACTGGCTGCTCGGCGTGGACGAGGAGAAGCGGCGGGAGGAGATCGAAGCAATTGAGAACCGTGCGGAGGCTTTGAGCGTCGTTGGACACAAGAAGGAGTCGGCGGAAATTCTGCGCGAAGGGTTGAAGAAGTATCCCGAGAGCGAGAGGCTTCTCTGGCTTCTGATGTATGATTCTGACGATCAGGAGGAGGTCATCCGGATCGGGGAAAGACTGCTCGAAACAAGCCGGGACGAGAATTTCCGCCAAAGCGCGATCCAGAACCTCGTGTACGCTTACACCGACCGGGGAGATGTGA
>JAFYBI010000098.1 GCA_017540285.1 Clostridia bacterium
CCTGGCTGAGGTTGGACCCGCCCTCGGAGAGGATCGTGTCGTACCCCTCCGGCAGACGCGTGATGAACTCGTCGGATTCCGACATGTCCGCGGCGGCCTCCAGCTCCTCTTCGGTCGCGTCGAGGCGTCCGTAGCGGATGTTGTTGCCGATGGTGTCGTGGAAGAGCACCGTGTCCTGCAGAACGATCGCGATCGCGTTGCGCAGCGTCTTCTTCGGGATGTCGTTGATGTTCACGCCGTCGATGGTGATCGAGCCGGAATCGACGTCATAGAACCGTGTGAGCAGGTTCACGACCGTCGTCTTGCCGGATCCGGTCGCACCGACGAGCGCGATCTTCTGGCCCTGCTTGACGGAGAGATTGAAATCGTGCAGCACCTGCTTGCCCGGCAGATAGGAGAAGTCGATGTGGCTGAATTCGATATCGCCGCGGATCCCGTCGACCGTCATCGGATCCTTCCCTTCGTCCACTTCGTCCGGCGTTTCGAGGATCGTGAAGACGCGCTCCGCGCCGGCCACCGCCGTGAGGATCGTCGCGTACTGGTTCGCGATCTGGTTGATCGGCATGGAGAGCTGGCGGGAGTACTGCAGGATCGCCTGGATGTCGCCGACCGAGATCGCGCCCTTCATCGTGAAGTACGCGCCGAAGCAGGTGACGATGAGGTAGTTGAGGTTGTTGATGAGGTTGTTCGCCGGGCCCATGAGGCCGCCCCAGACGTTCGCCTTGATAGAGCACTTGCGAAAGTCTTCGCTGATCGCGGCGAATTCGTCGCAGGCGTCGTCCTCCTTGCCGTAGGCGATGACCGTCTTGAAGCCCGTGACCATCTCCTCGACCTGCGAGTTCATCTGGCCGAGCAGGACCTGCCTCTTCACGAAGTATTTGCGCATATAGGTCGAGAGCTTCATGGAGACGAGGACCGTGAGCGGGATCGTCACAAGGGAGATGAGCGCCATGCGCCAGTCGTACCACATAAGCATCCCGAACGCGCCGACGAGGGTCAGCACCGCGGAGATGAGCGAGGTGATCGACTGGGAAATGGAGTTGGAAATGTTGTCGACGTCGTTCGTCATCCGGGACATGATATCGCCGCTCGGATGCCGGTCGGTGTAGGCGATGGGCAGATAGCTGATCTTGCGGAACAGATCCTGCCGCATGGTGAAGACCGTGGTCTGCGAGATCTTCGTCGAGGCGAAGCCCTGGAAGAGCTGCATCAGGGCGCTCGCGAGATAGACGGCGCCCATCAGGACGAGCGTCTTCACGAGCGTGTCGAAATCGACGTCGAGGTGCCCTTCCCGGATCGTGATGGCGTCGATCGCCTGGCCCTGGAGCTTCGGCCCCGCGAGGTTCAAGAGCGTCGTCACGACCGTCGTGAACATGATGAGGAACACGAGGTACTTCGACTTGCCGATGTAGCGCACGAGCTTGAGGACCGTTTTTCCGAAGTTCTTCGGCTTTTCCCGGATCATCCGTCCGGCGCCGGGACCGCGTACCTCGGAGTGGTTCTTCTTCATCATCTGCCGCAGCTCGTCGGCGGTGGGTTCGTTTTCTTCTTCCTTCGGTCCCTTTCCTTTTTCCGGCTTTTCCGGAAGCGGGACGTTTTCGTTCGGAAGATCCTTCGGATCGAAGTCCGGTTTCTTTTTGTCCGCCATTACGCTTCCCCTCCGCTGTTCTTCATCTGCGAGCTGTAAATGTCGCGGTACGCGGCGCTCGTCTTCATCAGATTGTCATGGTTGTCGAAGGCTGTGATCCTGCCGTTTTCGATCACCGCGATCCGGTCCGCGTGCATGACGGACGCGATGCGCTGCGCGATCATCACGACCGTGGTATCGGCGAATTCCCGGCCCAGGGCCGCGCGGAGCTTCGCCTCGGTCGACAGGTCGAGGGCGGAGGTCGAGTCGTCGAAGATGATGATCTCGGGATGGCGGAGGACCGCGCGGGAGATCGCGATGCGCTGCTTCTGACCGCCGGAGAGGGAGGCCCCGCGCTCGGCGACGACGGAGGCATATCCCTCCTCCATCGACGAGACGAATTCGTCCGCCTGCGCGATCTTCGCGGCCTCGACGACCTCATCTTCCGTCGCGTCCGGCTTGCTCCAGCGGATGTTTTCGTCGACCGTGCCGGAGAAGAGCTCGCTCTTCTGGAGCACGAAGCCGATCCGCTCGCGCAGGGCGTGGACGTCCCAGTCGCGGACATCGACGCCGTCCACGTAAACGGCGCCGCCCGTCGTGTCGTAGAAGCGCGGGATGAGGTTCACGAGGGAGGTCTTTCCGGAGCCGGTCGCCCCGATCACCGCGACGGTCTCGCCGCGCTTCACGTCGAAGCTGATGCCGTCGAGGACGTTGTCGCCGGACGCGCCGGGATACCGGAAGGATACGTTTTCAAAGCGGATCGTGCCGACCTCGCCGGCCTCGGCAACGGATCCGGAGACCACGGTCGGATCGGCCTCGAGGACCTCGCGCACACGGTTGGCGCATGCCTTGCTGCGCGCGATCTGCTGGAACATGAAGGACATCATCATGATCGAGGAGAGGATCTGGGTGATGTACTGCACCGCCGCCATGACGTCGCCGACGTCGATGGCGCGCGCCTGGGTCTGGAGACCGCCGATGTAGATGATGGCGATGACCGCCGCGTTCATGACGATGGACATGCACGGGAAGATCGCCGACATGATGTAGCCGACCTTGAGATTCGTGCGGCGGAAGTCGTCGTTCGCGGTCTCGAAGCGGCCGATCTCATGCTCCTCGCGGGTGTAGGCCTTCACGACGCGCGCGCCCGTCACGCTTTCCTGCACGACGGAGTTGACGCGGTCGAGCTTTTCCTGCACGACCGAGAAGAGCGGCACCGCCTTGACGACCATGACCGTGACGATGATGAGAATGAGCGGGAGCGCGACCACGACGACCTTCGCGAAGCTGACGTCGAGCGAGAGGCACATCGCGATGCCGCCGATGAAGAAGATCGGCGCGCGCACGAACATGCGCAGAACCATCTGCACGAAGTCCTGCAGCGCGGTGATGTCGTTCGTCAGGCGCGTCACGAGGGAGCCCGTGGTAAAGCGGTCCGTCTGCTCGAGCGACAGCGACATGACCTTGTTGAAGGCGTCGACGCGGACGTCCGATCCGAAGCCCTGCGAGGCGACGGAAGCCGTGTAGCAGCACATGATGCCGCAGAAGCCGCCGACTGCCACGAGCAGGATCATTTCGATCGAGGTCATGATGATCGTCTGCATCACGTCGTTCATCTCGCCGCCGGCGACGACGGTATTGACGATCTTCGACATGAGCTTCGGCTGGAAGAGGTCGACCACCACTTCCCCGGCCATGAAGAGCGGGGAGATAATGGTGAAGAACCAGTACTTTTTCAGATACGAAGTGAGTCTGACATGATGTCGTTCCGTTTTCAAAGCGTTTCTTCCTCCCGTCCCGATCCGACGAGGTTTTCGCGGATCTTGAGCAGCAGCTTCACGAGGGTTTCGGATTCCTCCTCGGTCAGGTTGGAGGTCGCGAGCGATTCCTCGCGGCGGATGTAGCCCTTGATCGTGTTGTCGAGCTCGCGTCCCTTCTCCGTCAGGAAGACGCGGGTCGCGCGCAGATCGTACTCGTCGGGGCGGCGGGAAACGTAGCCTTCCTTTTCGAGCTTCTGCAGGGAGACGCTGATCGTCGGCGCCTTCAGGGTCGTGGCGTTCGCCAGATCGAGCTGGGTACGCCCGTCGCGCTTCGCGAGCTCGATGAGGATGAGCTGTCCGGATTTCTGGGAGATCGGATGTTCCATGCCGTGTTCGCGGACGTTGTTCCAGAGCAGGCGCGAGAGATCGTTGATGAGGACCATCGGGGCTGTTCGGTAGTCGATCTCGTTCTCGTCCGGTTCCGGGCCGCGGCCGTTTACTTTGAGATTCATAGGACGCTCCTTTAGTTTATAAGTAAATTGTTTACGTATAAATTATAGCACCGAAAGAAAGCGGCGTCAAGCCCGTTTCGAAAGAAAATAACGATTTGGCGAAAGAGCGCACATATACAGCATATACAGGCCGAATCCTCCGCAGATTGCCGGAAAGGACGCAAAAAACCGGCCTTCGGCAGGGTGCCGGAAACCGGTCGGAGCTTCAATCGTCCTTCACCCGCCGCAGGATCAGCCGGGTGAGCGCGCGCGCGTTGAAGGGGATCAGGGGATAGAGGTACTGCCGCCGCCCGTCGAGGGTCACGTTCGTCGCGGCGAGGAGCACGGCGAGGAGGATCCCGGTACCGAAGCCGATCCCGCCGAACGCCGCCGTGAGGAGCAGCGTCAGGACGCGCAGGAACTTGAACGCGTAGCCGAGCTCATAGCTCGACTGGGTGAAGTTCGCGATCGAGACGAAGGCCATATAGAGGATCACGTCCGGGGAGACCCACCCGACCGTCACGGCGAAATCGCCGAGGAGCAGCCCGCCGACCACGGAAAGCGAGCTCGCCAGCACGTTCGGCGTGTTCAGCGACGCGAGCTTCAGCCCATCGAGCGTCAGCTCCGTCATGATGAGCTGCACGAGGATCGGCAGATCCCCCGGATGCGACGGGATCACGAAATGCAGAACGGGCGGCAGGACGTCTTCATGCATCAGCGCGAGATACCAGAGCGGCGTGACGACCATCGTCAGCCAGAAGACGAGGTGGCGCAGCAGCCTCAGATATGTCCCGGAGAGCGGCGAAAAATAGTAATCGTCCGTCTCCTGGAGAAAGTGGAACAGGGTCGTCGGAAAGATCATCGCCTCCGGGCTGTTGTCGCAGAGGACGATCACCCCGCCCTCGAGGATCGTCGCCGCCGCCGCGTCCGGCCTCTCCGTCGCGCGGACCTTCGGAAAGGGATTCCACCATCCCCGCCGCGTGAGCGATTCCGCGATGCTCGCGTGTCCCATCACGAGCGAATCGGTCCGGAGGCCCCCGAGCTTTGCTTCGAGTTCCCCGACGTAGGCCTCGTCCGCTTTTCCGGCGAGGTACACGAGCGCGATGTCGGTCCGGGTGCTCTTCCCCGCCGTGACGCGCCGGACCGTCAGCGCGGGCGTCCGGATCCGACGACGGATCAGGGAGACGTTCGTGAGCAGCGTTTCGACGAATCCGTCCCGGCTGCCGCGCATGACCTTGTCGTTCTCCGGCTCCTCGGAATTGCGCGCGGGATAGATGCGGAAGTCCGCGACCACCGCCGTCGCGCCGAACGCGTCCGAAAGCATCGCGAGCTGACCGCTCATCACCGCCCCGACGAGCGCGCCGCAGGACGTGACAGCCGACGCCTCGGACGCGGGCATCGAGGTCTTCGCGAAGGTTTCCGCGTCTGAAAACGCGGCCCCCGTTTCGAAGGACAGGAGCAGCTTTTCGAGCGAATCCGAGCGCATCATCCCGCTGAGGTAGTACATCACAAGGCGCGCGCCGCCGCACTCGTATTCCCTCCGCACGAGATCGAAGCTCGCCTCCGGCCGGAGAAGCCCGTCCATCCGGGCGACGTCCGCCGCAAAGTCCCCCGTCAGCACGCCGGAATCTGCCGTCATATCAATCCCTCCGCAATCCTTTCCGCATCGTCGGCGTTCTGCGCTCGGCACGCAAAAAACCGCCCGTGCGTGAGCATGGACGGTTCCGGGACGGGTTATTCACTTCTTGTCCGGGTTTTTGAAAAACTGGTAGTAATAGCACGGGATCATCCCGTTGTATAGCTTGCGGATCTTGTCCGCGCGGCGGCCGTACAGCTTCTCGAACCGCTCGCTCTGCGTGATGACGTAGATCTGCCAGCGTCCGAGGCGCGCGAATGCCTGCCCCATGGCGCGGTAGAGATCCTCCGCCTCCTCCGGGGTGAGGAGCCGGTCGCCGTAGGGCGGATTCGTCACGATCGTTCCGCGCCTTCCGAGCGTGTCGATGTCGAGCGCGTCCATCTGGAAGACGCTGACGTGATCCTTCACGCCCGCGCGCATCGCCGACGCCTCCGCGATCTCGACGCACTTCGGATCGATGTCCGTCGCGTAGGCTTCGAACGCGGAATCGCGGATCACCGCCGCCTCCGCCGCTTCCCGCGCGTCCTTCCACGAGGATGCCGGGAAGATCGGATATTCCTCGGCCGCGAATATCCGCCGCATGCCGGGCACGATGCCGAGCATCTGCATGGCCGCTTCGATCGCGATGGTCCCGGAGCCGCAGAAGGGATCCCACAGGAGGACGTCCTCGCGCGGGCGGGCAAGCCTGACCATCGCGGCGGCGAGCGTCTCCCGGATCGGCGCGTCGACCGTCTCGGGGCGGTATCCCCGCTTGTGCAGGGGCACGCCGGAGAGGTCGATCATGAGGTTCGCGCGGTCCTTGAAGAGGAAGAATTCGATCCGGTATCTCGTCCCCGTTTCGGGCAGCCGCTGAAGGCCGTACCGTTCCCCGAGGCGCACGGAGACCGCCTTCTTGATGATCTTCTGACAGTCCGGAACGGAGAAGAGCTTGCTTTTCACGGCGTGCCCCGTCACCGGGAATTCGGCGTCCCGTCCGAGGAAATCCTCCCACGGGAGTGCCTTCGTGCCGTCGAAGAGCTCGGTGAAGGTGTTTGCCTCGAAGGCGCCGAGGGTGAGATAGAGCCGTTCGGCAAAGCGCAGGCCGACGCTCGCCTTCGCCGCCGTGGTCTCGTCCCCCTCGAAGGTGATCCGCCCGTCGATGTTCTCGATCCGGCGGCACCCGAGCGCTTCGATCTCCTCGCCGAGCAGGCCCTCCAGCCCGAAGAGGCAGGTTGCGGTATAGTTCAGCTTCATTTCGCGGCCTCTCTTCTGTCGTCGCTCCTCTGCTCGGGTTTCGGCGCGGCGGCTTTCGGCAGCGTGAAGACGAAGCGGCACCATTTGCCGTATTCGCTCTCTACCCGGATCTTTTCGCTGTGCGCCTCGATGATCGTCTGGGAGATATACAGGCCGAGGCCCGCGCCGGTCTTGTCGAGCCCGCGGCTCTTGTCGCTCTTGTAGAAGCGGTCGAAGACGTAGGGCAAGTCGTCCGGAGAGATGCCGTCGCCTTCGTTGTAGACGCTGATCTCGACCTTCGCGCCGGCGTCGTGGATCCCGACGACGTACCGTCCGCCGGGCCGCGAGAACTTGATCGCGTTGTCGCAGAGATTATAGAGCACCTGATGGATCGCGTCGAGGTCCGCCGTGACGTACATGTTGTCGCGGTCCGCGTCGAACTGCACGTCGAGCTGTTTCTCCTCGAGCCGCTGTTCCGAGGAGATGATGATCTGCCGCGCCATCTCGCAGATGTCGACCGTCGTCATCGTGAACTTGCGCTCGCCCGCCTGGATCTTCGTCAGGTCCAGAAGCGACGACACGAGGCGGGACAGACGGAGCACCTCCGAGCGGATGACCTCGAGGTAATGCGGGATCTTTTCCTTCGGGATCACGCCCTGCAGGATCGCGTCGATGAAGCCGGAGATCGTCGTCATCGGCGTGCGCAGGTCGTGCGAGATGTTCGCGAGGAAGAGCCGACGCGTCTCCTCGCTGTGCTGGAGCGTCGTCGCCATGTTGTTGAACGCGACCGCCAGCTCCGCCACCTCGTCGTTGCCGCTCACGGGGACGCGCGCGTCGAAATGACCGTTCGCGAATTCCTTTGCCGCGCGGCTCATCGACCGCAGAGGCGAGACGAGGCGCTCGGTGATGAAATATACCGCGATGAGGGCCGCGAGCATCAGCCAGAGCGTCGAGACGATGATCGTCTTGATCATCGCTTCGAGCAGCTCGTCCATGTCGGTGTTCGCGGTCGTCGCCATGACGGAACCGACCACGCGGCCGTCCGTCGTCGAGATCGGGGCGATATAGATCCGGTGCTTCTCCTCGAAGAACCCTTCGATCGTATCGTAGCGGGAGACGCGCTCGTTCGCCGCGACCACCGCGTTGAGCTCCTCCGGATAGACGTGTTCGCCGTCCGCGAGGATGCCCGCCTTGTCCGCGCCGCCCACGAGCATCACGCGCCCCATGCCGTCCGCGACGTACAGGGTCACGTTGTCGAAGCTCGCGACCATCGCGTCGAGAACGGGCTCGAGCAGGACGACGCTCCGGGTGAGGTAGTCGTTGAAGACCAGCTCGCCGCTCTGCTTGTAGTCCTTCACGATGAAGTCGGAGGCGTTGTAGGTGATGTTCGCGAGGGTCCGGGTCTTGTTGTTCTCGTCGTAGATGTTCACGAGGGACGTGATGATCGACGTCGAGAGAAAGATGCTCACGATGTTGATGAGCATGAACGCGGAAATGTATTTGACGAAAATGCTTTTGAACATGATTCCGATCCGTTTGCCGCGAAATTTTCCGAAAAAGCTCCCTGACAGAACACAGGGCGGTATCGTGCCGCCCTGCATGCTTGTCCTGAATTTCTTACTGAATCAGCTCGAATTTGTAGCCGACGCCCCAGACGGTCTTGAGAGTCCACTTGTCGGAGACGCCTTCGAGCTTCTCGCGCAGTCTCTTCACGTGCACGTCGACCGTGCGGGAGTCGCCGAGATAGTCGAAGCCCCAAACCTTGTCGAGGAGCTGGTCGCGCGAGAACACGCGGTTGAAATTCGAGGCGAGGAAGTAGAGCAGCTCGAGCTCCTTCGGCGGAATGTCGACCGCCTTGCCGTTGAGCTTGAGTTCGTACTTCTGCTTCGAGATCTCCATGTTCTCGAACTTGATCGTCTCGTCGTCGCTCTGGTTGTCGTACGCCGTATAGCGGCGGAGAACGGCCTTGACGCGCGCCGAGAGCTCCTTCATGTCGAAGGGCTTGACCACGTAATCGTCCGCGCCGAGCTCAAGACCCACGACCTTGTCGAGGACCTCGTCCTTCGCGGTGATCATGATGACGGGCTTCGAGGAGATCGCGCGGATCTCGCGGCAGA